>JBFLYA010000035.1 GCA_040757115.1 bacterium
TCGTATCTATTGCGCTAATTCTAATCTTATGCCTGCCTTCCTGAGCAATCGAAAATGTAGCGTCGTATTTCTTCCATTCCTCATCATCTATTTTGCATAATACCTCAGCCACACCCGAGGCATTATCACTGGTTATTATTGAAAATCTGGTATGCGGATGAACAAAACACCCGGATTTACGGTCTATCTCAATCTTTATTTCTGGTGGTGTGTTGTCAACAATGACATTAACTACCTTTTCCTTTGATTGATTGCCAATATTATCCGCTACTCGAAATTCAATCTGATGACTACCTTCAAGGGCAATCGAGAATGCGGCATTGTATCTCTTCCATTCATCATTATCTATTCTGAACAACACCTCCATAACTCCAGAGGCATCATCACGGCTGAGTAACGAAAATTTGGTCTGCGAATGAACAAAACAACCAGATTTGCGGTCTATATCCATCTGGACCTCCGGTGGTGTGCTATCAACAATAACATCGATTATCTGTTCCTTTGATGGGTTGCCAACATTATCTATGGCTTGAAATCCAATTCGGTGACCGCCTTCCTGCGAAATCGAAAATGTGCCGGGGTATTTCTTCCATTCCTCATTATCTATTTTGCATAGAACCTCTGCTACACCAGCGAGCTCATCAATGGCTGTTAATGAAAATCCAGTCTGCGGATGGACGAAACTGCCAAATTTGCGGTCTATATCCATTTTTACCACAGGCGGTGTCTGGTCAACAATGACATTCGTTACCTGTTCCTTTGATTGATTGCCAAGACTATCTATTGCCCGAAATTCAATCTGATGGATACCTTCCTGCGAAATCGAAAATGTGTCTGTGTATCTCTTCCACTCCTTATTATCAAGCCTGTATAATACCTCATCCACACCAGAGGCATTATCACTGGCGATTAATGAGAATTTGGTCTGCGGATGAACAAAACTGCCTGATTTGCGGTCTATATCCATCTGGACTTCTGGTGCTGTATTGTCAACAATGACATCGATTATCTTTTCCTTTGATTGATTGCCAAGGGTATCCATTGCCTGGAATCCAATCTGATGGTTACCTTCTTGAGAGAGTGAAAATGTGCCACTGTAGTTTTTCCATGCCTCGTTATCTATTTTGACTATGAACTCAGCTACACCCGAGGCATCGTCACTGGCGATTAATGAAAATTTGGTGTCCGAACGAACAAAACAGCCTGATTTGTGGTCTATATCCATCTTTATCCCTGGCGGTGTCCTATCCACAATAACATTGACTATCTTTTCCTTTGATTGGTTGCCAACATTGTCTATGGCTTGAAATCTAATCCAGTGACTACCTTCCTGGAAAATGGAAAATGTGCCTGCGTATCTCATCCACGCCTCATTATCAATCTTGACTATGACCTCAGCTACACCCGCGGCATCATCAATACCGATTAATGAAAATTGGGTGTCCGAACGAACAAAACTGCCTGATTTGCGGTCTATATCCATCTGGACATCTGGGGGGGTATTATCAACAATGACATCGATTGTCTTTTCTTTTGATTGATTGCCAACTGTATCTATGGCTCGGAATCCAATCTGATGAATACCCTCCTGAACTATCGAGAACGCTCCTGTGTATCTCTTCCACTCCTCATTATCAATCTTGCATTGCACCTCAGCCACACCCGCGGCATTATCACTGGCGATTAACGAGAATTTGGTTTGTGGATGAACAAAACAACCAGATTTGCGGTCTATATCAATTTTTATCTCCGGTGGTGTGTTATCAACGATGACATCAATCACCTTCTCTTTTGATTGATTACCAACCGTATCTATGGCTCGGAATCCAATCTGATGACTGCCTTCCTGCAAAATCGAAAATGTGCCCGTGTATCTCTTCCACTCCTCATTATCTATTTTGCATTGCACCTCAGCCACACCCGCGGCATTATCACTGGCGATTAATGAGAATTTGGTCTGCGGATGAACAAAATTGCCTGATTTGCGGTCTATATCAATTTTTACCTCTGGTGGCGTGTTATCAACAATAATATCAAGGACATTTTCCTTTGATTGATTGCCAACCGTATCTATAGCCTGGAATCCAATCTGATGACTGCCTTCTTGCAAAATCGAAAATGCCCCGGTGTATTTCTTCCATTCCTTATCATCTATTTTGTATAACACCTCAGCCACACCTGCGGTACTATCACTGGCGGCTAATGAAAATATGGTCTGCGGATGAACAAAACTGCCTGATTTGCGGTCTATATCCATCTGGACCTCTGGCGGTGTCCTGTCAACAATGACATCGATTATCTTTTCTTTTGATTGATTGCCAAGCGTATCTACGGCTCGGAATCCAATCTGATGAATACCCTCCTGAACTATCGAGAACGCTCCCGTGTATCTCTTCCATTCCTCATTATCAATCTTGCATTGCACCTCAGCCACACCCGCGGCACTATCACTGGCGATTAACGAGAATTTGGTCTGCGGATGAACAAAACAACCAGATTTGCGGTCTATATCAATTTTTATCTCCGGTGGTGTGTGATCAACGATGACATCAATTACTTTCTCTTTTGATTGATTACCAACCGTATCTACGGCTCGGAATCCAATCTGATGGCTGCCTTCCTGCGAAATCGAGAATGCGCCCGTGTATCTCTTCCACTCCTCATTATCAATCTTGCATTGCACCTCAGCCACACCCGCGGCATTATCACTGGCGATTAGTGAAAATTTGGTCTGCGGATGAACAAAATTGCCTGATTTGCGGTCTATATCAATTTTTATCTCCGGTGGTGTGTGATCAACGATGACATCAATTACTTTCTCTTTTGATTGATTACCAACCGTATCTACGGCTCGGAATCCAATCTGATGGCTGCCTTCCTGCGAAATCGAAAATGCGCCCGTGTATCTTTTCCACTCTTCATTATCAATCTTGCATTGCACCTCAGCCACACCTGCGGCATTATCACTGGCGATTAATGAGAATTTGGTCTGCGGATGAACAAAATTGCCTGATTTGCGGTCTATATCCATCTGGACCTCTGGCGGTGTCCTATCAACAATGACATCAACCATTTTCTCCATTGATTGATTGCCAACCGTATCTACAGCGCGGAATCCAATTTGATGGTTACCTTCCTGTGAAATCGAGAATGCGCCCGTGTATCTCTTCCACTCCTCATTATCTATTTTGCATTGCACCTCCGCCACACCTGCGGCATTATCACTGGCGGCTAATGAAAATATGGTCTGCGGATGAACAAAACTGCCTGATTTGTGGTCTATATCAATCTGGACTTCTGGCGGTATGTTGTCAACCACGACGATAAACTTATCTATCTCTCCAGAGTTACCAAAGGCATCAACGCCTTTATATTTAATCGTATGAGTTCCTGCTTTGTTAAATGATATTGGCTGATGATAGGTATAAAAATCGTCGTTGTCTATAGCTGCTATGATGCGGACAATGCTGGTATCGGCGTCTAATGGTTTCAGGGTATATTGGCAAGATATGTGGGCATAGAGAATGCTCTCCTTTTTAAATAGGGGGCTATCTGGCACTATTTCCAGCTGTAGTTTTCTAACAATCCTTAATATTCTGGCATTACTGAATTTGCCTTCAAGCCCGGATTTATCAATACTCCTCACACGCCAGTAGTATTTTCCTACGGGTAAGGTTGTAGAAACAACACTTGTTGATTCTGTGCCTTGGACTCTATAGACCACATTATTAAATGCCTCGTCTTTCGCTATCTCAAGGTAATATTTTGCCGCCTCAGGAACAGACTTCCATGAAAAGGTTAGCGTCAGGATACCTGTAATAAAATCATCTACCGGTTTAATTAATTCTGGAGATTTTGGAAGTGGTTTTGGAGGTGATGGTAGTTCTCCTTTGACGGATTGAATTCCAAAGCCGGCAGGGACATTGACAGCTTTGCCAGTAGATGATGCCAGAACCTCTCCTTGAAATACAGATATGCTGGAGAGGCCATCGGGTGTGTATCCTATCTCGAATTCAGTTCCTCTAACCCCGCAAAAGACACCTGGGGTCTCAATCTCAAAATTAGAGCCAGTCGTCTTTGTTCCTTTAAACGACATTTTACCGTGAAGGAGTTTTACCTTTGTATTGACTGCTTTAACCTTTTCCGCATAAACGCTGTGTTTAAGTACCAATGATGTCTCTGGTTTTAGTTGCAGGATACTTTTATCCTCAAATTCAATTTGAGCCGTTGAATCTGGACCCACAACAACCTCATCATGGGGATAGACATTATCTCCTCTACGGAGATTAACATACTTATTTGTCCCAATCCTTTTAATTGTAACATCACCAAATACTTCCGTAACTTTCACCTGTGGCACTTCGGGTATTTTAATCATATCTCCGGGGAGAATAAAATGAGGATTTTTGAGTTTGTTATAATCGGCAATAGCCATCCATAACCACGGAGTCTGCAAATACTTTTCTGAGATATCCCACAATGTATCCCCGTCTTTAGTCTTGTGAATCAAGAGTTCTTGTGCAGAGACTAATGAGACTAAACTAACCATACAGGTTGTAAAAAGAAACATTCTAAAGATTTTCATGATTATTACCTCCTTTTTTGGTAACCGTTCACCACAAGATGCCACAGAGACGCAGAGAAAAAATTAAAATCTATTCACCAGAAACAGAAATTTCCGTAAGCGTTCAGGTGGTGTAAGAAAAGGAGATATGGAAATAAAGGAGATAAGGGGATATATTTAGGAGTTTTTGGTGAAAGGATTAGGGTTAGGAGGCTGGTTTGGTTTAGGGGTTATAAAAGTTAGTCTTTTTGCATAACCATTTTGCCCAATTATCCAGGGAATTTATAATCTCCACATCTCCCCAATCCCCTTATCTCCCTTCTTACACTTCTAATATATAACCTGAACGGTTACAAAAAAAGATATTTTCCTCTCTGTTTCTCTGCGTCTCTGCGGTAAAGGATTACCTGAACGGTTACTAAAAATCTCTTTCCGGAAACATTTTTATCATAGCATATCTTCACTTTTCTGTCAATAAGTTTTTTGCTGTATTTTAAACTTGACAGGAATGCGTGTTATAAGTATAATAAATGAGTAATTGGATAATTGGTAACTAATCACCCGAATAGGGCTTCACGAAATTATAAAGTAAGTAATCGGTTAAATGGTAACTGGTAACTAATTACCATTCACCAGTTACCAATTACCAAAAAAAGGAGGCAAAGGTAAAATGAATATCAGAAAAATAGTAGTTGGGTTAATAGTTTTGTTGTTTATTTTAAGTTCATTGGGAAGACAGGCAGTCAATCTTTACACGGATTGGCTTTGGTTTGGCGGTGTCGGTTTTCAATCTGTATTTGTCCAAATATTGACGACTAAAGTTTTAATTGGGCTAATATGTGGAATCTCCTTCTTCTTATTAACCTTTATTAATCCCTTTTTAGCTAAACTATTTTCTCCAAAAAGAAGGTTATTGATTATTGAGCCAGATTTGTTTGAAATACCCCACAAAGAAGAATTTGCCCCTTTTATAAATAAATTTTTATTAAGTATTATCCTCTTAATGGCTATTTTTGTCGGTTATGGCTCTTCAAATAAATGGGAAGAATACCTCCAATTTATGAATCCGACATCTTTCAATTTATGTGACCCACTTTTCTCAAAAGACATTAGTTTTTATGTTTTTAAATTACCGTTTATCAAGTATGTTTATCAACTGTTATGTTTTAGTCTTGGGTTAGGGATGGTGTTAGTGGTAGGGATTTATCTTTTTGAAGGGGCAATGCGGATAACGACAAGAGGATTACGGTTTGTCCCGGCATTTAAGATTCATATCTCGATATTAGCCAGTTTAATCTTTGGATTGATAAGTTGGGGCATAATATTAAGGATGTATGAATTACTTTACTCACCCAGAGGGGTAGTTTTTGGAGCAAGTTTTACAGATATTCATGCCTATTTACCTGTCCTAAAGATTCTTTTTGTGCTTGGATTGATTACCGGCATATCATTTTTAATGAATATCTTCTTTACTAACTGGAAAATCACTATTGGATTATGTGGACTAATGTTAGTTATCTGGGTATTAGGTGGGAGGATGTATCCTGAGGTTATTCAACGACTTCAAGTTGCTCCTAATGAAATAAGGATGGAAGAACCTTATATAAAACTAAATATTAAATATACTCGGATGGCGTATAATCTTAATAAAATAGAGATAAAAGAATTCCCTGCACAAGAAACCTTGACCTTAGCGGATTTGAAAGCAAATGATATGACCATAAAAAATATTAGACTCTGGGACCAGGAGCCCCTTTTGAGCACTTATGGACAATTACAAGAAATCCGAACATATTATAAATTTGTTGATGTTGATAATGATAGATATGTGATTAATGGTGAATATTCTCAGGTAATGCTTTCTCCACGAGAATTATCTTATGAACATTTACCCAGTAAGATATGGATGAATGAACATCTGACCTACACACATGGTTATGGTGTCTGTTTGGGACCGGTAAATAAAATCTCTAAAGAAGGATTACCTGAATTTATGATTAAAGATATTCCACCAATTTGCCTGACAGACCTTAAATTAGAAAAACCTCAGATTTATTATGGCGAAATACCAAATGAATATTGTTTTGTCAGGACTAATGCAAAAGAATTTGATTATCCTGCCGGGGATAAAAATGTATATACAACCTATACAGGAAGGGGAGATATTCCAGTTAGTTCTTTGTTTCGAAAAGTGCTATTAGCCATAAGATTTCAAGAACCAAAGATATTTTTCTCAACAGAGATTACTAACCAGAGTAAGATAATGTATTATCGAGGAGTAAAAGAAAGGATACAAAAAATCTGTCCTTTTATTAGTTATGACCGGGACCCATATTTGGTTATTGCGGATGGAAAATTATACTGGATTTGTGATGGTTATACCGTGACGAATATGTATCCTTATTCAGAACCAATGTATCAAAAGGCTATTGGCAGGGCAAGTAATTATATTCGTAATTCAGTTAAAGTAGTAATAGATGCTTATGATGGTTTGATGTGGTTTTATATTAGTGATTCAAACGACCCAATTATTCAAACTTATGCCAGAATTTTTCCAGACCTTTTTCTATCATTAGATAAAATGCCTCAGGATTTGAAAAACCACATCAGGTATCCAGTAGATATGTTTGCGGTGCAATCTATGATGTATTGTGCTTATCACATGCAGGATGCACAGGTATTTTATAATAAAGAGGATTTATGGGCTATTCATAAGAAAATGGTGGGAGGTACTACTCAGCAAATGGAACCTTATTATACCATTATGAAATTACGAGGAGAAAAAAAAGAGGAGTTTATCTTGATGATTCCTTTTACCCCGGCTCGTAAGGATAATATGATTGCCTGGTTGGCCGCAAGATGCGATGCCCCTAATTATGGTAATTTATTAGTTTATACTTTCCCTAAGGAAAAGTTAATTTACGGTCCATCTCAAATTGAGGCAAGAATTAATCAAGATGCGGAAATCTCTCAACAACTATCACTCTGGGACCAGCGAGGGTCTAATGTCAATCGAGGTAGTTTATTGGTTATTCCAATTGAGAATTCACTTCTTTATATCGAACCACTTTATTTAGTTGCAGAACAAGGAAAAATTCCTGAATTAAAGCGAGTTATTGTTAGCTTTGGTAATAAAATTGTTATGGCACAAAACTTAGAACAGGCTCTTCAGGAAATCTTTGGTGGCAAGATAATGCCTGCCCAGATTGAAACAAAAAAAGAAGTAATAGAAGAAAAACCTTTATCTATTAAGGAATTGGCGAAACAGGCATCAGCACACTTTCAGAATGCAGAAAAACACTTGCAACAGGGTGACTGGGCAGGTTATGGAGAAGAATTACGCAAACTAAAAGAGGTGCTTAAGCGTTTAGAACATCAATAGAGTGAGAAAAGGAGTAGCGAAATTAGAGATGAAAGAATTAGTCAAACAACTACTTATATCTTTTGGAGAAAATCCTGATAGAGAAGGATTAAAAAAAACACCAGCCAGGGTAGAGGAATCGTTGAAATTTCTGACATCAGGTTATGAGGTAGAAGTTGCAGATGTGTTTAAAGATGCTACCTTTGTCGAGAATTATGACGAGATGGTTTTGGTTAAGGATATTGATTTCTATAGTCTATGTGAACATCATCTCCTTCCTTTTTACGGCAAATGCCATATCGCTTATATTCCGGATAAAAAGATAGTTGGATTAAGTAAATTAGTGAGATTGGTTGAAATATTCAGCCGCAGATTGCAGGTTCAAGAAAGGCTTACCACGCAAATTGCTCAGGCAATAAAAGAACATTTGACCCCATTGGGCGTAGGTGTAGTCATCGAGGCATATCATTTGTGTATGATGATGCGTGGTGTCCAGAAACAAAACTCACAAATAACTACCAGCTCAATGCTGGGGATTTTCCGCCAGAAACAATCTACACGAATGGAATTCTTATCGTTGTTAAAGAAATAGAAGACAGAGCTCATAAGGAAAGAAATAATGACTGGCATTATTTTATGTGGTGGCAAAGGCAGTCGATTAGGCTATAAAAATAAACCTTTACTCAAAATAGGTGAAAAGACTCTTATTGAACGAGTTATTTCCAGATTAAAAGAAGTTTGTCTGGAAGAAATTATCTGCGTCAATGAAACTAATTTTCCCTCGCCACTGTTCACTAACTACCCTTCAGTAATTACTATTCAAGATATAATTCCTCAAAAAGGACCTTTAGTTGGGCTTTACACCGGACTTTGTGTGTCTAAGAATTTTTATAATTTTGTGGTTGCGAGCGATATGCCTTTTATTAGTGTTAATTTAATTAAATATATGAAAGAACAGACAGGCGATGCCGATATTATTATTCCTAAGACAAAAAATGGCATTGAATCCCTTCATGCCATTTATTCTAAAAACTGTTTAGATGTCCTCAGACAAAAAATAGATAATGAAAAACTTGCCATTTCGTCTATTTTTAGTGAACTAAAGGTAAAATATATCCTCGAAGAAGAAATCCTTAAATTCTCCATTCCGGAGATTGCCTTTTTTAATATTAATACTGAAAAAGACCTATCAAAGGCAGAAAGATTAGCTAATGAATTCGAAAAATAAGTGTAACTATTCACCGCAGAGACGCAGAGACGCAGAGAAAAAAATTAAAAACTATTTGTCATACGTTTCATTCCATCTCTGATTTTCATCAGAGCAAACTTTTTAGGACTGACATATCATGATTGATTAACAAATTTGGTTTTGATGTCCTATGTATTAGCATGAGTGCCTCAATAATCTTTTCTGTTATCTGATTTATTTCCATGTCTTCTCTGCGAACTCTTGCGTCTCTGCGGTAAATTACCCCCTGCTACGAATTTTCAGCCAGAAGTTTAGCCGAACGGTCACGGACAAATTTAACCTCTGGATTTGAACCCGGGTCAATATGCTTCATGATAGAATAACAGAAAGTTGTATCTGCCCATAATTGCCCAAGGATTGCCGAATGACTAAGTGTTGGAGCACCTGGGATACTAATCAATAAGGTTGGCATTAATTCAGCAAAACGAGTGTAGTTTGCCCGAGCAAGAATTACCTCTTCATCTCCATACTGAAGTCCAGCATGAGCAGGATTGATAGGGTCAATTTTACGCAAGACCATTGGAGGAAGATTTTCACTATAAAAATTTGTCCGAAGGAGAAAAAATCCTATTTTCGTCTTATAGTTGGCAAGAATTCCCTCAATATTCATATGTGAATCGCGTGGTAATCCAAAATAGCGTGAGCAAAGAAAATCATTACCATTTTTGTTGACTCCTTCATTCCAGAACTGAATAAACTCATCTGCTGAAAAAGAAAGAGATTCATCATTGCACCCTAAGTAAATATGGTTGGTTTTATTAAGCAATTGGTGAAGGTATAGAAATTTTGCCAGGACCATTGGTAGAGAAAAATGGTTAGAAATATCAAAATATTGAATAGCAGTTTCAATTTCCTTCCAATATGATAGCGTATTCATTCCCGCGATATGCATTGGGGCAAGTAAAATTGGTGTTTTATTTCGGCCAAAACGTCCAGACACTTCATCAGGAAGTGAAAGAACCAAATTATTATCTCGTAGTCCAATCTCACGAAGTGGGCCGGAATTCGCAAACACTATACGAGAAGCATTTCTCGGTGTATACTCATGAATTTTAATGGTTTCTTCAGTTTTTCCGCTACGAGAAAATTCCAGAAATAAAGTATTCTCAACTGATGAATCCTGAGGAAGAAAACTCAATTGTCTGGGAGAATTTATAATTAGCCAGGTAGTTTTGCGGTTGGGATTGTTATTATTAATATATGAAACCAGATGATTAAATTGTTCATTTGCACCAATTCCTGAATTAATGATATAGCGTGGATACCTTGATTTAAAATGCTCTGAAATATAACGCTCAACTTTGGGAGCGTCAAGACTCATATACTCATTATAGTATTTAAAAACATCTTGCCGATAAAGTTTTACAAGAGGGTCATTTATTGTTTTTTCAGCACTACTTTGAAAGAGTTCAATTACCACTGAATAGAGATTTTTAGGTATCAATAATGGACTGTTCAATGGCGGTGCAGATTCTATTGAAAATAAATGTGGGAAAGGATTTAATCGTTCCATACCTTCGCAAAGAACAATTTCTTTGGTTTCTTCAAATGAAATGCTATCTTTAACATCTTCTAATTTAGACTGGGCAACAATATCACTCAATCCTAACTCGCATAACAAAGACTCTGTCTCTTCAGAAGTTGTCCGTAATGCTTCTGATAGATTAGAGATTAATATCTTTGGTGATAAAGCCCCTCGAACAGCCTCCCAGAGATTTTCTTCTTCTAATCCCTTATCCTTAACTTTATAGATTAGTTCTTTTATGAGATTATTTAAATTAGATTCCTTTTTCATACAAATTTTACTCCCGTCCATAAATATCTTCATATCTCTCAATATCATTTTCATCTGCATATCCGAAGGATATCTCTAATACTCTTCCTTTTTTGCCAAGCGATGAAAGGCGGTGTTTCATATTTCTTAAGATGACAATCTCATCTCCTGGTTTTGGCTTTATAATTTTATCCTCTAACTCCACCTGTAGTCCATCGTCAATAATGACCCATAGTTCATCTCTTTTTTTATGAGATTGTCTACTCAACATTTGATTTGGTTTGACGGTGAGAATTTTAACCGTGCATTCCTCATTATGGGCATATTGTTTAAAATTGCCCCATGGTCTAATATCCTGTATAATTTTTTTTCTAATATCATCTTCTCTTAAACTCATTTTGTATCCTCACCCTCTCTTTTGAAAAAAACATCGTTGTCATATTATACCACAATTTCAATCTATGTCAATTGAAATTTTATACATACACTAAAATTTGGTAACCGTTCAGGCTATATATCAAAAGTGTAAGAAAGGGGATAAGGAGATAAGAGTGATATGGAGATAAGATAATAGAATATAGATTGAAATTTATAGAAATAGGTAGAAATTGATTGTGGAAAACAACAAATTTCCATAAATTTCTATTAATTTCAATTTTTGTCGTGCTCTTCGTGGTGAATAGTTACCCAGGGGATTATTGTTTGCCTTTACCAGACAACTGATTGAGGTAGATAATATCCTGAAAAACCTGTCTCAACCTTACCAAATCCGCCTGGATTCTTCTTAGAACTGCTACCTTATTTTGTTCCAGCAACCCCTCTTTTTCCCTCTTTAATCCATATCATATTTTTATCATATTGACAATCTTTTTTTTGACTCCAATATTTTGATATATCAGGAGACACAGGAGAGAACTGTCCTTTTTAATGTCCCCTACCATCTTGTCCCCGAACTGTATCTTAAAAATAAAAATCATGAAAATTTACTCTTCAGAACTGAAAAATTGATTTATTACTTGACAATTATCTCCTATTTATGATAATCTTAAAAGAACAATGAATCCAGTTCGTAGTAGATTTTCTAAAAAACTGAATAAAGAGGTTGAATCTTTTACCTCTTCTATTGATATTGATAAAAAATTCTATAAGTATGATATTACTGGCAGTCAAGCTCATGCAAAAATGCTCGGTAAATGCGGTATTATCCCTCAACAAGAAGCAGAAGAGATAATACAGAGATTAGAAGAGATTAAAACCGAACTTGAAGAAGGAAATTTTCAATTCAGCCCGGAATTAGAAGATATTCATATCCATATTGAAAAAGCCTTAATAGATAAATTGGGTAAAACGGGTGAAAAACTTCATACTGCCAGGTCTCGAAATGACCAGGTAGCCATAGATACAAGGCTTTATCTCCGAGAAGAAATAAAAGAGATAATCGAACTAATAAGAACCTTACAAAAATCTATCATCAATATAGCCCAGGAAAATTTAGAGACGATTATGCCCGGTTATACCCATTTACAGCATGCCGAACCAGTTCTTTTCTCGCATCATTTAATGGCTTACTTCTGGATGCTTCAACGGGATGTAGATAGATTACAAGATGGCTATAAGCGGGTAAATGTTATGCCACTCGGGAGTTGTGCTCTGGCTGGAACATCCTTACCTATAGACCGCCAATGTGTTGCTGAATTACTTGAGTTTCCCCAAATAAGTGAAAATAGCATTGATACGGTTAGCGACCGAGATTATATCATTGAATTTTCAGGTAATATTTGTTTGGTGATGATGCATCTATCAAGGTTAAGTGAGGAGTTAATTCTGTGGTCAACACAAGAGTTTGGATTTATTGAGTTAGATGAGGCATTTTGCACCGGCAGTAGCATTATGCCACAAAAGAAAAATCCAGATGTTTGTGAATTAATTAGAGGAAAAACAGGTATAATTTACGGACATCTTGTTTCATTACTCACGATGATGAAAGGATTACCACTATCTTATAATCGAGATATGCAGGAGGATAAATATCCATTACTTGATACCGTAGAAATAGTTAAATTAGCATTATCCATCTTTGGTAAGATGCTCTTAACGATGAAGATAAAGAAAGAAAGGATGTTATCTATCCTGAGTGGTGATTTTTCAACCGCGACTGAAATGGCTAATTATTTAGTCAAAAAAGGTATTCCTTTCCGTCAGGCACATCAAATAGTAGGTAAGATATGCCAGATGGGGAAACCATTAGAAGTTTTGACATTGGAAGAGTTACAGCATTTCTCACCCGTATTTTCAGAAGATGTGCTTAAAATATTAAAACCTCAGGAGTCTATAAAACAAAAAATATCTTATGGGGGCACGGGAGTAATTCAAGTAAAGGAACAAATTGAATTAGCTAAAAAAGCATGAATTAAGAGAAGGTAGGGAAACGGGGAAAGGAAGAAAGGGAGAAAAGGCTGAAGGCTGAAGGAAACAGCGTTCAAAACTTCAGCCTATACCCTTCAGCCTTCAGCCTATTTTCAGGAGAATGCTCATGAACCGCTGGTTCACAAATGAGGATGAAAATAGTGGTAGGAGATAGAAGATGGGATGTAAGGAGATAGGCGTGAGGAGTGATGTTTTCTTTACTCTCTACTTTCTACTTCCTTATTTTCAGGAGAAAGGAGGAAATAAAGAAATGCCTGCTATAGTTGACACAGAAAAATGTGATGGCTGTGGGACATGTGTAGAGGTTTGTCCAACAGAGGCAATCGCGCTTGAGGATGATGTGGCACAAGTCAATGAGGATGAATGCACAGAATGTGGCACTTGTGTCGAAGAATGCCCAAATGGCGCTATCTCAATGTCTGAATAAGAAATAAGAGATAAGGGAACAAGTCTTACCTGGATTTTCGATTGCGGATTTTGGATTTATTTTTCAATCTAAAATCCAAAATCTAAAATTAAACTTGTTCCCTTATTAGTAAGCGTTCAGCGGTCAGCAAGATTAGGAAAATCAAGGCATCAGCAAAGTTATGATTCTACTTGCTTTTTTTCGGAGAAGGTATAACTCTCTTAAAATCTGATAGCTGAACGCTTACCCTTATTAACTCTTTTCTCAAGAAATGGAAATTATAATGGAAATAGTAACTCACACACTAAATCATAGCTTGTTGATAACCGCCTTTGTTTTTGTGATGATGATGCTTGTGGATTATATTGAGGTTTTAACTCAAGGCAAGATGAGTCTCCTTATAAAAGGTGGTTATTGGAGGAAATATATAATCTCTTCGGCATTAGCCTCAACACCAGGTTGTCTGGGGGCATTTATGAATGTCTCTTTTTATGTTCATGGGTTTTTAAGTTTTGGTGCATTGGCAGGTGGAATGATTGCCGCCTCTGGTGACGAAGCATTTGTTATGCTGACTATGTTTCCAAAACAAGCATTATTCCTATTTGTCATTCTTTTTATCTTAGGCATTATCTCAGGTTGGATAGTAGATAAAATTATACCTATTTTAAAGATTAAATCCTCTCAGATATGCGAACTTTCAGAACTGCACTTAGAAAAAGAATGTAAAATTCCTGATGTCCGGGGCATAATTGAACACTTTAGAAATATTTCATTTACAAGATTCCTTTTACTCGCCATATTTTTAATGATAATTACTTACGGGTTAGGGGGAAAAATGATTGAGGATGAAAATGAACCCTGGTTAAAAATGGTATTTATCTTGTTAGCCATATTATCTACCGCCATTGTCATTAGTGCCCCAGACCACTACTTAGAAAAGCATATCTGGAATCATCTGGTTAAAAAACATCTCTGGCGAGTATTTTTATGGACATTTTTTACGCTTTTAGCCGTGGATATGGGACTTAAATTTTGGGACATTGAGGCTTTTATTAAAACTAATATGTTCTGGGTATTCCTCATTGCGGCTTTAGTTGCCTTAGTTCCAGAATCCGGTCCTCATCTTATCTTTGTGATGATGTTTGCAAAAGGAATTATCCCTTTTTCCGTCCTTCTAACAAGTTCTATAATTCAGGATGGTCATGGGATGTTACCACTTCTATCTTATACCATAAAAGATGCCTTATGGATAAAATCGATTAATTTTGTCATTGGTTTATTTTGTGGTTTAATCCTTTATCTGGTAGGTTTTTAATATTATGGCTATTTTACCAATAAAAGTATATCCTGACCCTATCCTCCGTAAAAAGGCGAAAGAGATAACTAAAATAAGAAAAAGAACATTAAATTTAATCAATAATATGATTGAAACAATGTATGCGGCAAAGGGTATTGGTCTGGCGGCTAATCAAGTGGGGGTTTTGCACCGTATTATCATTATGGATACCAGCCAAAATGAAAAAGATAAAAACCATCATAATCCTGTTGTGCTGATTAATCCGAAAATTTTATCTTGCGAAGGAGAAAATGTCGGGGAAGAAGGATGCCTGAGTTTTCCTGAAATAAGGGGGGAGATAAGAAGGGCAACGCAAGTAAGAGCGAAGGCTTTGAATGTTAATGGCGAAACCATAGAAATAGAGGCGACAGGATTACCCTCTCGAGTCCTTCAACACGAAATTGACCATCTCAATGGAATAGTTTTTATCGATCGTATGGAAAAACAAACACGGGAATCCCTTAAAAATCAACTGGAAATGCTAAAGAAGAGGAAAGTCTCTACATGAAATTTAAATATATCTATGGCCCTGTGGCTTCCTGGAGATTAGGCAGTTCTCTGGGAATAGATTTGCTTTCGCAGAAGGAGAAAATATGTAATTTTGACTGCTGTTATTGTCAGATTGGAAGGAATTTAAAATACCTTACCCAAAGGAAATTATATGTTCCCACACAAGAGATAATTGAAGAAATAAAAAGATTACCTGATTGTCAGATAGATTATATTACTTTTTCTGGTAGAGGTGAATCTACACTCGCCATAAATTTAAGTGAAACAATAACTGCAATAAAAAAACTCCGAAAAGAACCTATTGCCGTTTTAACTAATTCAACCTTAATCAATAAAGTTGATGTCCGCCAGGAATTAACATTGGCAGATTTCGTTATTCTCAAATTAGATGCCTTTTCACAGGAAACACTTGAATTAATAAATAACCCCGCCATAGGAATTAAATTTGATGAGATTTATAATGGCATAAGGGCTTTTAGAGAAGAATATCGAGGGAAATTAGCACTTCAAATTATGTTTATTGATGAGAATAAGAATAGTGCCCGGAGATTATTTCAATTAGCCCGAGAAATCCAACCAGACCAAGTGCAAATAAATACACCTTTGCGACAATGTAAAGTAAAACCTTTATCACCAGAAGAAATTTTCTTGATAAAAAGATATTTTAAGGGATTAAATATCATCTGTGTTTATGATGCAGAAGATAGAGATGTAACACCTATTAGCCAATCTCAAACCTTAAAAAGAAGAGGAACGGTGATGTAGAGTAAATTAAGTCTGTCAAAAGGTTGAAAGATTTAAAAAAAAGTAACTATTCACCACGAAGGGTACGGAGAGCACGAAGTGAAATTTGATGAATTATCGAATAGAGTCATTGGATGCGCTATAGCGGTGCATCGAACTCTTGGGCCAGGTTTGCTTGACACCGTGAAGAGTGATAATTCACAATTCACAATTGACAATTCACCATTCACCATTATTAAGGAAATTTAGGGAAGAAATTGTGAATTGTGAATGGTGAATGGTGAATGGTGAATAGTTACAAAAAAAATTGGTTAATCACTTAACAACAAACTTTTGCACGAAAATATTTATAACTTTCTCAATAAACATATCGCTCCTATGGAGCTAATTTGATGTTGAGACGATAAAGCTATAAACATCTCGCCCTTACAGGGCTGAATATATTTTCTAAACTCCGTTAGGAGTGATATATTTGTAGACTATGATAATCCTTAAAGAATTCAGCTCCGTAGGAGCGAAATGTTTAACTGTGATTTTTGTGACAGAAGAATAAACAATCTTAATCTTTAAGTTCTTTAATTTTAATATCTTAAATATTATTTGTGTTTATTCGTAGATTTATACATTAAATTTCCTGCAAAAGTTTGTTGACAAATTAAGAAAAGTTTGATATAATTTTAAAAAATGGCTGGCAGAAGCTAAAAGGGGGTAGATAATGATTAGTTAAAACCGATTCTCTTTCCGGTTTAATAATGTTTTTATTTATGAGATTAGAATTGCTATCTTGCCTTCTATCTCAAAAAGAAACATTATGGATATAGAGAAAAAACCTAAAAGGAGGTTATTAGAATGCAAGGTAGTAAACTTTATGTAGGAAATCTTAGTTACTCTGTAACTAAGGAACAGGTGGAAGAGTTATTTTCCGCCCAGGGGGAAGTTAAGCAAGTGAATATAATTGAAGGTAAAGGGTTTGGGTTCGTTGAAATGGGCAGTCAGACAGAGGCTGAGAAAGCAAAAGAAGCATTAAACGGTACCGAGTTTGCAGGACGGACATTAAGAGTTGATGAGGCACGGCCACCCAGGAGTAGAGATAGTCGAGAAAGTCGAGGAGGAGATAGACAAAGAAGAGGACCAGGAAGCGGAGGAGGTTATCGAAGATACTAATTAGAATTTACCCCTTACCAATCTAATGGTGAATTTTGAAATAGGAATCTGCCAGCCATTTCATTACAAATTCACAAAGTGTATTTTTATCATCTCCATTTTCCCTTATCTAAAATACTTGCCACGAAGATACTTATAAAGTATAAATTTTAAACCCTACTCATTTCTCGCTACTGTTATACGGGTTAAAGATGGTATTAAAAGAATAGTAACCGTTCAGGGATATAGCCACAGAGTCACAGAGAACACAGAGGGAATATATAACCACGAATGAACACGAATAATAAAAAGATTCGACCTGTGCGATTAGATTAATTCATCGCAGAGACGCAAAGGAAAAATAAATGTAAAATGTAAAATAGGAAATGAAAAATGGGAAATTTTAGGACTTCGCAAGACTCATTATCTTTCAGTTATACATTTTCATTTTACATTATCCATTTTACATTTAACCGCACAGGTCGAAAAGATTTGTAGTGCGAGACTTTAGCCTCGCTTCTGGCAAGCAGGAAAGCGAACCTAATGGTTCGCACTACATTTATCGAATGTCACAGGTTAATTCGTATCCATTTGTGGCTAATTTCTCTAATTCTCTGTGAACTCTGTGCCTCTGTGGCTGAACGGTTACAAAGAATAATCCTTCTATAACAAATCGGGGTTCGGATTCAGGGGTTCGGGGATTCGTTTATTCCCGAATCCCTTTTTTCGTATCCTGGTGCCTTGGTGGTTGAATAGTTACAAAAAGGATTAAAATGAAGATAGGTGTAATACCTTTTTTAAATGTTAAACCACTGATATACAAATTAGAATTAGATAAATCAGTGGAATTAATTTATGAATATCCATCTAAACTATCTAAGTTATTAAAAAAAGGGAAGATAGATGCAGGAATAATTCCGACAATTGATTATTTTCGTGGAATTGGTAAATTTGTCATTCCAAATATTTCCATTTCTTCTTATGAGAAGGTAGAAAGTGTAAAATTATTCTATAAAAATGAAATTTCGGGAATCAAAACAGTAGCGGTAGATGAAAATTCGTCAACATCAGTTGCGTTATTAAGGATTATTCTAAGTGAAATATACTCAATTTTTCCAGAATTTAAAGAAGTTAGTAATGATAACTTAATGGATATTTTTAAAAAAAATGAAGCAACTCTTTTAATTGGAGACCAGGCATTAATGTTGTCTGATAAAAATATAGACCTGGGAGAACAATGGTATAAATTGACTGAATTACCATTTGTTTATGCTTTTTGGGTCATAAGAGAGGGGATGGAAGATTATGAGGAAGTAGTTAGACTTCTTACAGAAAGTAAAGAATTTGGGATGAGGAATTTAGAGAAAGTAATTAATATTGAATCAAAAAGACTTTCACTAAATAAAAGAATTATAAGTAATTATTTAAGACAGGTTATTAGGTATAATCTTATAAGACCAGAAATAAAAGGAATTTTAAAATTTGTTAATTATGCGATTAAATATAAACTTATAGAAAAGGAGCGCGAGATTGAATTCTGCACTCTTTCAAATTTTAGATATGGCCTTAAACGGCGAGAGGCTAAATTTTAACGAAGGTATGAAGCTTTTTCAAGAAAAGGATATTTTAAAAATTGGTAAAGTAGCAAACGAAATTCGATTTTTGGCTCATCCGGATAACATTGTAACTTACATCATAGACCGCAATATAAATTATACCAATGTTTGTGTTTCAAAATGTAAATTTTGTGCCTTTTCCAGAGATATTGAAAGTAAAGATGCCTATTTTTTAAAATGGGATGAGTTAAAGAATAAGATAGAGGAAACGGTTAAGTTAGGTGGGACTCAGATTCTACTTCAAGGAGGATTGCATCCGGGATTTAAAATTGAGTATTATGAGATGATGTTGCGTAAGATTAAAAACACCTTTCCTGAGATACATATTCATGGATTTTCGCCGCCAGAAATTATGTATTTTGCTACAAAATCAGGATTTAGTATTAATAATATTATAAATCGGTTAAAAGATGCTGGATTAGATTCAATTCCTGGAGGTGGGGCTGAGATTTTAGTTGATGGAATTCGCCAGCAAATAAGTCCAAATAAATACAGTTCAACTCAATGGTTAGAAATTATGCAAACTGCCCATAAACTTGGAATGAAAACTACCGCCACAATGATGTTTGGACATATTGAATCAATTGAGGATAGAGTTAGTCATTTATTGAAGATACGAGATTTACAGGATGAAACTGATGGATTTACAGCATTTATTCCATGGACATACCAACCGCAAAATACTATTTTGGGAGGAAATGGGGTAGGGGGATATGAATATTTAAAAACACTTGCAATATCAAGAGTTATGTTAGATAACTTCAAGAACATTCAAAGCTCCTGGGTAACACAAGGACCTAAAATAGGACAAATAGCCTTGACATTTGGAGCAAACGATATGGGTAGCACAATGTTAGAAGAAAATGTCGTTAGAGCCGCTGGTGCTGAATATCGGTTGACTAATCAGGATATAATTAATTTAATAAAAGATGCTGGATTTATCGCAAGACAACGAGATACTTTTTATAATTTAATCGGATAGTAAAGAGAAGGGAAGATATGGCGAGGCAGTTAGGAAGATTAGAACTTCTGAACTTAAGAAGTATTGAAGTTGAAAGGAAATGGACACCGCAGAGATGCAGAGTCGCGGAGAAAAAATTCGACCTGTGCGGTTAAATGTAAAATGGATAATGTAAAATGAGAAATGTAAAATGAAAATGTATAACTGAAAGGTAATGAGTCTGGCGAAGGACTAAAATTTCCCATTTTTCATTTCCTATTTTACATTTTACATTTATTTTTCCTTTGCGTCTCTGCGATGAATTAATCTAATCGCACAGGTGGAAATTTAGTTTAATCTGTCACCTATTTCTTCTCAGCATCTCTGTGTCTCTGCGGTTAAATATTACCAAATTGAGACTTATGGGTAAGTTTCAGAAATTTATCTTGACAAACTAATTTAGACTATGATATTATGATAGATGGAATTTTGAATATTAATAAACCTGCGGGGATGACTTCCCACGATGTCGTTCAATGTATTCGAAGATTGATTAACCAGAAAAAGGTTGGGCATGCAGGAACTTTAGACCCACAGGCAGAAGGGGTTTTAATTCTTCTTTTAGGTAAAGCAACAAAATTATCCGAAAGCCTGAAAAGTGATTCTAAAGAATATCTTGCAGAAATGAAATTGGGAATTAAAACAACGACTCAAGATGCCTGGGGACAAATAATTGAACAAAAATCTAACTTTACTATTCAAAAAAAGGATATTGAAAAGGTACTTTTAGATTTTGAGGGTGAGATAAATCAAATTCCACCTATGTTTTCTGCAATACATCATGAGGGTAAAAGGTTATATGAATTAGCTCGGCTTGGAAAGGAAGTGGAACGACAACCTCGAAAGGTAAAGATATTTGAAATCAAACTTTTAAATTTTATACATCAGGATGAATTTAGATTTAAAGTTACTTGTTCTTCCGGAACTTACATTCGGACTTTATGTGCAGATATAGGTGAGGCTTTAGGGGTAGGGGGACATTTAACCTCATTGAAAAGGATTAAAAGTGGCAATTTCAAAATCGAAGATTCGATTGGCTTAAAAGATTTAATAGAAGGGAAAATTAAGGTAGAAGAGGTTCTTTTATCGTAAGCGTTCAGCCACAGAGGCACAGAGTTCACAGAGAATTAAGGGAATTAGCCAGAAATGCACACGAATTAACCTCTGACATCCCATAAATGTAGTGCGAACCTTTAGGTTCGCCTTTTGGCTTGCCAGAAGTGAGGCTACAGCCTCGCACTACAAATCTTTTTGTATTTGTGTTCATTCGTGGTTATATATTCCCTCTGTGTTCTCTGTGACTCTGTGGCTATATCTTGAACGGTTACCTTTTATGAGTCTAAAATGAAAATTTTCTGGAGAATTCCAGCTCAATTTGAATATGAAAATGTGGGATTAACGATAGGTGTATTTGATGGAGTGCATTTAGGTCATCAAAAAATTATCACAGAACTGATTAATTCTTGTAGAAAAAAAGGACTTACAAGTCTTATTTTGACTTTTGAGATTCATCCAAGAAAAATATTATCAGCAACTATGCCTGCTCTATTAATTACCCTTGACCAGAGATTAAACATTATTTCTCAGCTGGGTATGGATGTGTGCATAATTACTGATTTTGAACAAGAGATAATGAACCTTGAGGCAACGGAATTCATAGAAAAAGTGCTCATTGATAAATTAAAAATGAAACAAATGTGGATTGGAACGAATTTTTTATTTGGAAGAGGAAGAAAAGGGGATGTCCAGTTATTACAAGAGTTAAGTGCAAAAAAAGGGTTTAAATTACAGGTAGTTGAGCCAGTTAAATTTGAAGATGAAATTGTTAGTAGCACAAGGATAAGGGAATATCTAAAGCAAGGGGAGGTAGCAAAGGCAAATTTACTTCTATCCCGACCTTATACGATTGGAGCGGAAGTTATCCATGGCACAAAAAGAGGAAGAATCCTTGGTTACCCTACCGCAAACTTAAAATGGGATGAAGAAGTTTTATTACCTGAAAAAGGTGTCTATGCGGTCAGGGTAAAAATGGATGATGAAAGATATGAAGGTGTGGCTAATCTGGGCTATCGTCCAACATTTGGAGAAGAAAAAGAACTTTATTTTGAAGTCCATATCTTCGATTTTAATCAGGAAATTTATTTTAAAGAATTAAATGTTTCTTTTATAACAAGAATACGGGATGAGAAACCGTTTAAAGACCAGGATAGTTTAATTAGACAATTAAACGAGGATGAAAATAAAGCAAAACAAATATTAAAAGCAAGTAAGTGGTAACTAATTACCATTTACCAATTACCAAATACAAGGAGGTGCTCAAATGTCGTTAACGACAGAAGGAAAACAAACATTGATTGAAAAATATCGAATGCATGAAAAAGATACAGGTTCACCAGAGGTTCAGATAGCGCTATTGACGGATCGAATTAATTATTTGACTGAACATTTTAAGGTGCATGTTAAAGATTATCATTCACGAAGAGGATTGCTTAAACTCGTTGGACAAAGGAGAAGATTACTTAATTATCTAACTCAAAAAGATACAAATAGATACCAGGACATTATTCAGAAGTTAGGATTGAGGAAATAAGATAAAGAATGGTTAATCAAGTATTATTAGAAATTTCTAAAAGCCTTTTACAGGGTGAGCCGCTCCATTTTAGTAAAGCAATATACTTTTCTAAATTAGATAAAGAAAGTATTTTAGATTTGGTATCTTTAGCGAATAGAGTAAGAAAGGAATATTGTGGGGAAGGGATTGACTTATGTTCTATTATGAATGCTAAATCAGGGGCGTGTTCAGAGGATTGTCAATTCTGTGGTCAGTCTGGACATTATAAAACTGATACACCTGTTTATTCTCTTAAGAGTGAGGAAGAAATTTTACAATCAGCTAAGGATGCAGAAATTTCAGGGGCAACAAGATTCTGTATTGTCATTAGCGGAGAAAAACCCGATACCACAGATTTCAAAAAGATTATTAGTGTTTTAAAGAAAATAAAAGAAGAAACGAACTTAAAATTAGATTGTTCACTGGGAACTTTGACAAAAGATAAGGCTTATGCTTTAAAAAATGCAGGAGTGAGCAGATATAATCATAATCTTGAGACATCGGAAAATTATTTTAAACAAATCTGCACGACCCATTCTTATAAAGATAGATTATCTACTTTAAAAATATTAAAAGAAGTAGGATTAGAGGTTTGTTGTGGAGGAATTATTGGCTTAGGTGAGGATTGGGATGAAAGGATAAAATTTGTCTTTGCCTTAAAAGAGCTGGATGTAGATTGTATTCCTATTAATATTTTAAATCCGATACCAGGAACACCTTTAGCAAATGTTAAACCGTTATCTCCGCTGGAGATAATAAAAACAATTGCTATTTTTAGATTGATTTTAAAAGATAAAATCATTAAAATCGCTGGAGGTCGTGAGGTGAATTTAAGGGATTTACAAGCATTATCTTTATTAGCCGGGGCAAATGGATTAATCATCGGAAATTATTTAACAACGCCAGGAAGAGATGCAAGTTTAGATATGCAGATGATAAAAGATTTGGGATTGAATATAAGGAAGTAGAGAGTAAAGACCATAGACTATAGACCATAGACCAAAGACTAAAGACCAAAAGGATAGGGGAAAATGAACCGAGAGCGAAGAAAAATTATTGGAAATATCTTTGGGGATGCTGCCAAATATACACTTACCGCCGGTGTGATAAGTAGTATCTTATCGGGAAAATTTGCATTTCTCTCAAGTTTAGTCATGGCAATATGCTGTGTAATACTTGGCGTGTTAGCGTATTATGTAATCCCAAAAGATATAGAGAGGTGAATAATATGGAGAATATGGAGCAGGTATGGAATCTTCTTATTCTTCTTGGAATACCAATACTAGCAGGTATTGTTTCCCTGATTATGTTTAAAATTCAAGACAAAAAGAGATAGAGGTTAATTTTGGCGGGGTGGCAGAGTGACTATGCAGCCGCTTGCAGGGCGGCGCACGGAGGTTTAAATCCTCCCCCCGCCTCCAGAATTGGTAATTAGTTACCAATTACCAATTACCAGTTACCAGTTACCAATTACCAGTTACCAATTTTCAAGGAGGTTTTCAGTAATGATTGGAAAAAATATCAGATTAGAACGAATAATTAATCGTGACTCTAAACGCACTGTCATTATCCCTATGGACCATGGCGTAACGATGGGACCCATACCAGGATTAGAGAATATGCGTGAGGCTGTTGGTAAGATAGTGGAAGGTGGTGCTAATGCCGTCATTTTGCATAAAGGTATGGTAAATGCAGGCTACCGTGGTGGAGGCAAAGATATTGGCTTGATTATTCACCTTTCTGCCAGTACGGTTTTAGGTCCTGATTCAAGTGATAAGGTGCAGGTGTGTAGTGTCAAAGAGGCAATTCAATTAGGTGCTGATGCGGTTTCTGTCCATGTAAATTTAGGTGCGGCTAACGAAAGAGAAATGTTGACTATTTTAGGCAGGGTAGGGGAGGAAAGCCAGGAATTTGGTATGCCATTAATTGCGATGATGTATACACGCGGTAAAAAGATTGAAAATGAATTTGATGTTAAATATGTTAAACATGCCGCCAGAGTTGGAGCTGAATTAGGTGCTGATATGGTTAAAGTTAATTATACTGGAAACCCACAAACCTTTGCAGAGGTGGTAGCCGGTTGCCCAGTGCCAGTGGTTATTGCTGGAGGGGAAAAGGTAGAAACAGAGGCTCAATTATTTGAAATGGTTGATGGTACAATAAAAGGCGGCTCTGCAGGTGTATCAATCGGCAGGAATGCCTTCCAACATAGAGACCCGGTTAAAATCGTCCAGGCGATTAGTAAAATGGTGCATGAAAATTACTCTATTGCTCAAGCAATGAAAATATTAAAATAATCGTAACTATTCAGCCACAGATAGACACGGATGAAACACGGAAAATCCGGTGGTGTCTTAATCTAGCATAAAAGTTAAAATAGTGTATAGGGTTCTGCAAAATAGGATTTGAGGGAGATAACTGAGAGTTAGACCTGAAATTAAATCAAAAATCAAATATCAAAATGCAAAATTACAAATCAAATTTCAAAGAGGAAGTAGCAGGGTTTCTCAAAGAGTTGGAGGAATATAGTAGATAGTTGATAGTTGAAGGACTATAAACTATAAACTATCAACTATAAACTATAAACGAGTTTTGCATTTTACTCTTTGGAGGAAATCCCTTTTGGACACCAAATCTGCATAGATTTCATTATTAGAGTTATTTTCAGACACCACCAATTTTTTTGT
>JBFLYA010000036.1 GCA_040757115.1 bacterium
GTGTATAGGGTTCTGCAAAATAGGATTTGAGGGAGACAACAAATAAATATCAAATATCAAATATTAAATATCAAATATAAATATCAAAATGCAAAATTACAAATCAAATTTCAAAGAGGAAGTAGCAAGGTTTCTCAAAGAGTTGGAGGAATTTGGTAATATCTTTGCTTCAAGTATTTTAACGCTGAAAGGAAAGAGATAATTTTACATTTTGATATGTAATTTTTATATTTGCTTTTTGCATTTTGCTCTTTGGAGGAAATCCCTTTTGGACACCAAATCTGCATAGATTTCACTATTAGAGTTATTTTCAGACACCACCGAAAATTGAGCATAGAGATTAGAGATTAGCAAGAGTGCAGGTTCTAATTCACTAATTCTCTAATCTCTAATTAACTATTTTCAGGAGAAATTATGATCCAGGCACGCACTCGTTTAGAGGTAGCCGATAATTCAGGCGCAAGAAAAATAATGTGCATCAAGGTATTAGGAGGCACTAAAAGTAGATATGCCTATGTAGGTGATATAATTGTTGCCTCGGTTAAAGAAGCTATACCAACATCTCCTATTAAAAAAGGAGATGTTGTTAAAGCCGTAATTGTTCGCACAACAAACCAAACAAGACGGAAAGATGGTTCTTATCTTAGATTTGATGATAATGCCGCCGTCATTATTGATGAACAAAAAAATCCACGCGCAACCAGAATATTTGGACCCGTAGCCAGAGAATTACGAAGTAGAGATTTTATGAAAATTATTACATTGGCTCCAGAAGTAGTTTAGAAAAGTAGTCAGTGAGCAGTAAATTTATATACTCTTCACTGTCTATGGAGGTATTAATGAATAAAGTTTTTATTAAAAAAGGAGATACAGTCGCAATCCTTGCGGGTAAAGATGATGGGAAACAAGGGAAAGTGTTGCATGTGTTTCCGCAAAAGAATAGAGTAATGGTCGAAGGAATTAACTTCGTTAAACGACATACACGAAAAAATCCACAAAAACAACAAATAGGTGGAGTAATAACTCGCGAATCATCCATTCCTGTATCCAGGGTAATGTTTGTGTGCCCTAACTGTAATCGACCAACAAGATTAGGTAGATTAGTCAGGGATGATGGCTCAAAAGTCAGGGTATGTAAAAAATGTGAGGAAGTTGTTGATAAAAAGTAAAATAGACACTGCTCAGTGAACAGTGATGAGTAAAACCATGCACTTCTACTTTCCCCCTTAATAAAGGGGGTTAGGGGGTTGTTATTACTAATCATTGACTGCTGTTTTACTTATGAGGTAATTTATGTCAAGATTAAAAGATATATATAAAAAAGAAGTAATTCCCATATTAAAGGAAAAATTTGGCTATAAAAATGAATTAGCTATCCCTAAATTAGAAAAGATTGTGATTAATATGGGTGTTGGAGATGCCAATACTAATCCCAAGGCATTAGACTCGGCTATGGAGATATTAGCCATAATCTCAGGACAACAACCAGTTAAAAAAGCCGCAAGAAAATCAATCGCAGGCTTTAAACTAAGAGCCGGCATGACAGTAGGATGTATGGTGACATTAAGACGACAAAGAATGTATGAATTTTATGATAGGTTAGTCAACATCGCTTTACCACGAGTTAGGGATTTTAGAGGAACACCAACTAATTCCTTTGATGGAAGAGGAAATTATACCCTCGGCGTTCGTGAACAAATTATCTTCCCTGAGGTAAATTATGATAAGATAGAAAGAGTGCGGGGGATGAATATTAGTATCGTTACAACAGCAAAAACAGATGAAGAGGCAAAAGAACTCCTGAAAGCTCTTGGAATGCCATTTAGAAAGTGAGGGGAAAAATTTTATGGCCAGAAAGGCAATGATTGAAAAATCAAAAAGAATTCCTAAATTTAAAGTGCGAATCCACAATAGATGTCTAATATGTGGTAGGCCAAGAGGATATTTACGCAAATTTGGTATGTGCCGCATTTGCCTCAGAACATTAGGCAGAGAAGGTAAAATACCAGGTCTCATTAAATCCAGCTGGTAATTAAGTAAGTAATCGGTTAAATGGTAATTGGTAACTAATTACCAGTCACCAGTTACCAGTTACCAAAAAATAAGGAGTATAAAAAATGAGTATGACAGACCCTGTTGCCGATATGTTAACCAGAATTCGTAACGCTAATTATTCTGGTCATGAAAAAGTTGATATTCCGGCATCAAAATTAAAAACTGAAATTGCTACTGTTCTCAAAAAGGAAAAATTCATTAAATCCTATAAATTTGTTGAAGACCATAAACAAGGCATTATTAGAATTTACTTAAAATATGGTCCCAAAAAAGAAAGAGTTTTAACTGATTTGAAAAGAATTAGTAAACCAGGACGACGAATCTATGTAGATAAAGACAATCTTCCAAAAGTATTAGCTGGCACAGGAATCGCTATTATCTCCACCTCAAAAGGAGTGATGACGGATAATGCGTGTAAAAAACTTGGGGTCGGCGGAGAAATCCTTTGCTATGTGTGGTAAAAAGTAGAAAAGGAGTAATGTAAAATGTCACGAATAGGACAGGCACCAATAAATGTGCCTAAGGATGTAAAAGTTAATATGGATAACGGAAATATTACCGTCCAGGGACCTCTAGGTAAATTATCGTGGATATTTCCGGCGACAATGACCATAGAAATTAAGGAAGATAAACTTTTAGTTAAAAGCACCATTCCTGATGATAAAAAAGAAAAAGCCCTTTATGGATTAACACGAAGTTTAATTAAAAATATGGTTGAGGGAGTAAAAACAGGCTTTGAGAAAACTTTATTAATTGAAGGGGTAGGTTATAAGGCTATCCTTGAAGGTAAAAATGTAAAACTACAAATAGGCTTCTCTCATCCGGTAATCATTACTCCACCAGAAGGAATTACCTTTGAAACCCCTGAAGCTACTAAAATAAAGGTTAAAGGGATTGATAAACAATTGGTCGGTGAAATAGCCGCCCAAATTCGCAACATCCGCACCGCTGATGTCTATAAAAGAAAAGGAATTAGATATATTGACGAGCATATTAAGACGAAGGTGGGTAAGACAGGATTAAAATAAATTTATAAGGTAAGTTATGAATATAAAAGATAAAAAAGAGCTAAGATTAAAAAGAAGACATCGAACAAGAAGAAAGATATTTGGTACTTATGAAAGACCAAGACTTAGTGTCCATCGGAGTTTGAAACATATTTATGCCCAAATCATAAATGATGAAGAAGGAAAGACATTAGCCTGTGTTTCGAGTGCGAAAAAAGGTTTTATTTCAGATTCGATGAAAAAAATAGATGTGGCAAAAAAAATAGGTAGTTTGATTGCTCAACTTTCAATTGAGAAAGGAATTAAAAAGGTTGTTTTTGACCGCGGTGGTTATCCATACCACGGACGGATAAAGGCATTAGCCGAAGCCGCCAGGGAAGGGGGATTAGAGGTTTAAAAAATGAATGAAAAAATTAATCTAAAGGAAGTAGATTTAACAGAAAAGGTAATCACCATTAATCGAGTGGCAAAGGTAGTTAAAGGGGGCAAGAGATTCGGATTTACGGCATTAGTTATTGTTGGAGATAGACAGGGACATGTTGGGGTAGGCTATGGTAAGGCAAATGAAGTGCCACAAGCCGTGGCAAAAGGAATAGGATTAGCAAAGAAAAATTTGCTCCAGATTCCCTTAAAAGGAACAACTATCCCTTATCCTTTAATAGGCCATAAAGGCTCTGGATATGTCGTCTTAAAACCCGCCGCACCAGGAACAGGAATTATTGCCGGTGGACCTATTCGAGCGGTTATGGAGGCATTAGGCGTGCAGGATATTCTAACAAAATCACTTGGAAACAATAATCCACTTGCGGTTATTAATGCCACAATGAATGCTTTGAAACAAACAATATCTCTATCGGCAAGATTAGACCTTCGTAATACATTACCAGTATAAGAAAGAGATAATGGAGGTTTTCAAGACAAATGGCTATTGTTATTTCAGATAGACTAAAAGAAAAATTTGGTAGTCCAGTAATAGAAGATTTTCTCAAGGTTATGGAGCAAATAATTCTTGAAAAAGGAGTTCCAAAGGATGAACTTGGGCATAAGTTAAGCGTGATAGATTTCAGGTTTAATAAATTAGACGAAGGATATAGTGAAATCAAAAAAGCCCTGGGAGAACTAAATGAACGAATAGATAAGATTCATGAGCGAATAGATAAGATTCATGAGCGAATGGAAAGGATGGAAGGAAGATTCAACGAACAAATTCAAGAAATCCATAGATTATTAATCTCTCAAACTAAATTAATCGTCTCTCAAACTAAATGGATGGTGGGAAGTATTATCTGTGTTGCAACTTTAATTAGTGCTTTGATGGCTATATTTAGATTTGTTAGATAAAAATAGAAAGTGAGAAGAGTAAAATGGAGAAAAATTTGAAGATAACTTTAGTTAAAAGTAGATTCGGAAGAATACCAAAACATTGCGGAACTTTATCGGCATTGGGATTAAGGAAAATAAACCAGACGGTGATAAAACCTGATAATCCTCAAATAAAAGGAATGATAAAACAAATTGATTATTTAGTTAAGGTAGAGAAGATATGAAATTAAATCAATTAAAGGCACCCAAGGGTGCACACAAAAAACCTAAAAGAATAGGATGTGGACTGGGTTCAGGACATGGAAAGACTGCAACTAAAGGGACGAAAGGACAATTAGCCCGCAAAGGTGGTAAAGGGATTGGTTTTGAAGGAGGTCAAATGCCACTTCAACGACGAATTCCAAAACGAGGATTTACCAATCCAAGAAGAAAAGAATATACGACCATAGATGTGGGCACAATTGCTTCTTGTGGTTTCGAACCAGGCTCTAAAATTACATCTAATATCTTACTTCAGGTGGGATTGATTAAAAAAATTAAGAATGGTGTGAAAATATTGGGTGACGGAGAAATAAACATACCTCTGATATTTAAAGTAGATGCCGTGAGCAAAGGAGCAATTAAAAAAATCGAAGCCGCAGGTGGAAAAGTTGAACCCAAAGAGGAATAATTTGAAGGAATGCAAAATAAGGAGTTTATCTTATGCAAGGACTTGAGGCAATCTTAAATCCTTTTAAAGTCTATGAATTAAGGAAAAGGATATTATTTACTCTCGGATTATTAGCCGTTTATAGATTAGGGGTAGCAGTACCTACGCCGGGTGTCGATGGAGCGGCATTAAGTTTCTTCTTCCAACAAGCAAGAGGAACAATAGTCGGATTATTAGACCTGTTTTCAGGTGGGGCATTTGAGCGGTTTTCTATCTTTGCCTTAGGAATTATGCCTTACATCAGTGCCTCGATTATTATGTCTTTATTACAACCTGTTATTCCTTATCTCCAGAGATTATCAAAAGAAGGAGATGTTGGTAGAAAAAGAATTACTAAATATACAAGGTATCTAACATTACTCATTGGACTTATTCAAGCCACGGGAATGAGTATCTGGATTCAAAATATGCAAACTCCAGACGGCAGAGGATTTGTTTTAAATCCAGGCATTGGCTTTCATATAATGACGGTTATGACGCTAACTACGGGCACGGCATTTGTAATGTGGCTTGGAGAACAAATTACAGACCGGGGTATAGGCAATGGTAGTTCATTAATCATCTTTACAAGCATTATTTCAAGAATACCGCAGGCTATTCTTCAAAGTGGACATCGATTGCTAATAGGTGAAATGAGTATTTTTGTCATTCTTTTTATCCTCGTGATTGGTATTTTACTTACGGCAAGTGTCGTGATGATAATTCAAGCACATCGCAAAATATCTGTTCAATATGGTAAACGGATTATCGGTCGTAAGGTCTATGGTGGTCAGAGCACCCATTTGCCTCTCCAGGTAAATATGGCGGGAGTCATACCGATTATCTTTGCCTCATCGCTTCTGGCTTTGCCGGCTACCTTTGTAACATTTCTGGGCACCCAACAGGCTGAATTTCTCACCTTCCTGTATAGACAATTAAATCCAGGTGGTGTTATTTATCATTTGTTAATGGCAGCGGGTATTATCTTTTTTACTTATTTCTATATCGCGGTCATATTTAATCCAACTGATGTCGCCGATAATATGCGAAAATATGGTGGTTTTATCCCTGGTATTCGACCAGGTAAACCTACTGCTGACTATATCGAGCGGATTCTTAAAAGAATTACCTTCGTAGGTGCTATATTTTTAGCCTTGATTGATTTTATTCCATCCGTAGTTATTCAATCAATGCATATACCTTTTTATTTCGGAGGAACTTCAATCCTTATTGTTGTTGGCGTAGCTCTGGATACGGTCAGACAAATTGAATCTCATCTTTTGATGAGACATTATGATGGATTTTTAAAGAAAGGTAGAATTAAAGGTAGATTTACATAATGCGATTAATATTTTTAGGACCACCAGGCGTAGGAAAAGGAACCCAGGCAGAGTTAATTTCTAAAAAGTTTGAAATTCCACAAATCTCCACCGGTGATATTCTACGCCAGGCAGTGAAAGAGCAAACAGAACTGGGTCTGCGTGCCAAAAAATATATGGATAAAGGCGAGTTAGTCACCGATGAAATAATTATAAATTTGATAAAAGGACGATTGTTAGAAGATGATTGCAAAGCAGGTTTTATCCTTGATGGATTCCCAAGAACTATTGCTCAGGCAGAAACATTAACCGCGACATTGAAAGAAATGGGTATATCCTTAGATGCGGTTATAGACTTGAAGGTAAATGATGATGTCGTAATTAAACGATTAACCGGCAGAAGGGTTTGCAAAGCCTGCGGTTCTAATTTCCATATCTATTATCAACCACCCAAAAATGAGTTTAAATGTGATAAGTGTGGGGGAGAACTTTATCAACGAGATGATGACAAAGAAGAGGTTATAACACGGCGATTAAAAGTTTTTAAAGAACAAACTGCTCCGTTAATTAATTATTATAAAAAGATTAATATCTTAAAAGAAGTAGATACCGATGCTGAAATACCACTGGTCTTTGATAGGATAATGAATGTGTTAGAAAAAAATGATTATCTTAAAATCTAAACAAGAAATAGAAAAGATACGAGTGGCAGGTAAAATAGTTGCTGAAGTCTTACAACATCTTGTGCAAATAACCAGACCAGGCATAACGACGAAATATCTGGAAGAAATAGCCCATAAAATGATTATTAGTCGAAACGGAATACCATCATTCCTGGGATATGAGGGATTTCCTGGGAGTATTTGCACCTCAATTAATCACGAAGTCGTCCACGGAATTCCTTCTGCAACACGAGTTCTTAAAAATGGAGACCTTTTGAAGATAGACTTAGGGGTTTTGTTAAATGGTTATCATGCAGACGCCGCAGTAACTGTTCCTATTGGACAAATAACTGCACAGGCAGAAAAATTAGTTCGGGTAGCAAAAGATGCCCTGAAAATAGGTATTTCTAAAGCAAGATTACCAAATAGATTAGGGGACATCTCTTATGCTATCGAATTTTATGCCCAATGTTATGGATATGCGGTCACGCGTGATTATAGTGGTCATGGAATTGGACGAGATTTACATGAAGCACCACAAGTCCCTAATTTTGGTGAACAGGGTAAAGGACCACGACTTAAATCAGGTATGGTTCTCTGTATAGAACCAATGATAAATACCGGTGATTATGAAATAGATGTATTAAATAATGGCTGGACAGTGGTAACAAGAGACAAAAGCTGGTCGGCTCATTTTGAACATACCATAGTCGTGACAGAAGATGAACCGGAGATATTGACAAAGTAGCCATTGGAGAGTAAACAGTGAAGAGTGAGCAGTGAAAAGGAGTGCTCATTGATAACTGTGAAGAAGGTAAATATGCCAAAAGAAGAAACGATTAAAGTAGAAGGTATAGTTTCAGAGGTATTACCTAATACTATGTTTCGAGTAGAACTCGAAAATGGACATAAAATATTGGCTTATATATCGGGTAAGATGCGAAAACATTTTATTCGAATCTTACCCGGTGATAAAGTCACGGTTGAATTATCACTGTATGATTTATCAAGAGGAAGAATCATCTATCGCGAAAAGTGATAAAGGAGATAAAAAATAATGAAAGTTAGAACTTCGGTTAAAAAAATTTGTGAAAAATGTAAGATAATTAAACGCAAAGGAATTATTCGCATCCTTTGCTCCAATCCTAAACATAAACAAAGACAAGGATGATTGGTAAATTGTAACTAATCCCTTTATTACCATTTAACCAGTTACCAATTACCAGGCAAAAAGGAGGAAGACATTGGCAAGAATTAGTGGAGTTGATTTACCAAGAGATAAACGGGTAGAGGTCGGATTAACCTATCTATATGGAATAGGATTAACTACTTCACAAAAAATTCTCAAGATGGCAAATATTAAGCCAGATACCAGAGTTAGAGATTTAGCCGAGGATGAAGTTGTCAGAATTAGAAATATTATTGAGCATAGTTTTAAAGTTGAAGGAGACCTTCGTCGAGAAGTATCTACAAATATAAAGAGATTAACAGAAATTGGGTGTTATCGAGGGATGAGACATCGTCGTGGCTTACCAGTTCGAGGTCAACGCACACATACTAACGCCAGAACCAGAAGAGGGCCACGAAAAGTTGCGGGAATGATAAGGAAAAAATAAAGAAAAAGGGTAACCGTTCAGGTAGTCCTTTACCGCAGAGACGCAGAGGAACAGAGAAGACATAGAAATAAATTAGAGCACATAAAAGATTAGTGATGCAGACATGGAAATACTTATGACCTGCTTGCCGAATGTTCAGCAGGCAAGCCAGATTTGTTAATCTAATTTTCCCCTCTTGAGAGGGATTTTAGGGGTCTGTTTTTCTCTGCGTCTCTGTGTCTCTGCGGTGAACAATTACGAAAAAGGAGTTATAAAACATGCAAAAACCTAAAGGTGATAGTCAAACAAAAGGTAGACGAAAAAAGGAAAAAAAGGTAGTCCGAACAGGGATTGTTCATATTCAATCTACATTTAATAATACGATTGTGACCATTACTGACCCAAAAGGTAATGTTCTTAGCTGGGCAAGTTGTGGAAGTGTTGGTTTTAAAGGAACAAAGAAAGGCACTCCTTTTGCTTCCCAGGTAGCCGCAGACACCGCCGCTAAAAAGGTAATGGATTATGGAATGAGTGAAGTCTCAGTTTTTGTTAGAGGACCAGGTTCAGGTAGAGAATCAGCTATCCGCGCCTTGCAAGCCGCTGGATTAGATATTAAAGCAATTAAAGATGTTACCCCTATCCCCCATAACGGCTGCCGCCCACCGAAGAGAAGAAGGGTATAATAAAAGGGGGCTGACTACATATCTTTTCTACCTGTGCGGTTAAATGTAAAATGGATAATGTCCAATGAGAAATGTCCAATGAAAATGTATAACTGAAAGGTAATGAGTCTTGCGAAGTACTAAAATTTCCCATTTTTCATTTCCTATTTTACATTTTACATTTATTTTTCCTTTGCGTCTCTGCGATGAATTAGTCTAATCGCACAGGTCGAAATCTTGCTTTCGCTTTAATCTCTATTTTCATCCTTTTTTGTGTCCACTCCAAATTGCTCATTAATTTCCGTCTCATTTTTGTATTGATTAATCTTCTGGTGTTGTTCTACGCTATATAGAAATTCTTGAAAAGTAATTGAATTACAGGTTTGGTGTATCTCTGGAGATTTAAAGGGATGAAGATGCCACCCATCTGTGTTGTCTATGCCAAATATTCTTTTTTTATTTTTAATTAAAGCATAGGCAATTTTTTGTGTATCTGCATTGTAAAATATATCAATGAATGTCCCATCGGTTAAATAGACTCGAATTTTCACTATCATATCATCAAGAATATTAACTTCAAAACTTTCAACCAATTCTGACTTAGAAGCGACATTAATAATCTCTTTTGAAAACTCAATCGGGCTTAAATTAACCATTCTCGAATACCTTCAATCTTTTTCTTCCTTGAGATTAATCCTTCCCATTCCCAGTAGTCTTTTTCTACCTCAAATGAATATTTATCAGGGATTTTCCCTTCCTTCCACTGGCGTGCAAATTCCTCAAAAGACAATTTGTATTTACCCTCAAAGACAAAAATTTCCCTCTCTATAATTTCCAATCGATGTTCAACAATATCCCTAAGTGTAATCTGCAATGCTACATCAAACCGTGGTTCTCCTGTTAATTCGGTTAATATTTTTTGTGTTGATTTTGAGATTACTTCAGGCATTTTATCCCCCTCTTTTATTATACTTTTTCTTCCCCATTTTCATTATACCCCATCAACATAGAATTTGTCAACTATAAAATTAAGCAAAAAGGGGTTGAACTTAAAAACTAAGTCCAACCCCTTATGTTTAATCGTCGTTGTTAAATGCGTCTGACTTAGAAATCAATAGCTATAATTTGGTTAGTGCTTGACTTCTTTTCTATCCTGATAGACAAAATATATGGCTAATGGAAGACATACAATAATTAATCCTCCTAAAACGATATAAACACCCTCCATTTTCTTATTCCTCCTTTTCTGGGGTAATAATATATGCTATTACACCTAGGACAACAGCTAAACAAACCCCAATCACGATATACTTATAGTCAAATTTATTAAATATACTTCCTATGACAATAACAGTTAATATATATTTTATTACATCAAATAATGTATTGGCAATCTTTTCCTTTTTATTATATCTCTTTTTCATTTTTTATTATACTCCATAAATTAGAATTTGTCAAGTATAAAATTAAGCAAAAAGGGGTTGGACTTAAAACTTAAGTCCAACCCCTTGTGTTTAATCGTCGTTTCTTATCTGCATCTCTGAAAATTAGAGATTAATGTTCACAATCGCCTTGATTCCATCGTAATCATCGAGGTACTTAATATTATCATCTACTTCATTATCAATGTACTCTATTTTCAGATAAGCGTTATCACAGAGTTTGTAACCTGCACCGAGCTCTAATCTCTCTTCATCATCCTTTGGATCTGTAATTGAATACCCTGAAAGGCTCGTATTAGGTTCCTTGGTGCTGTAACGGGCGGCAACCCACCATGGTGTCTCACCATTACCATACACTAACTCAAGCACTAAATAATCAATGTCGTCTGTGATAATGTAATTAGCAATACCTCCCTTTATCTCGAGATTTCCCAGAGCGGCTGCGAATTTCCACAATCCACTTGCATATGCGGCATCAATTATCCATAAATCTCCTTCATCTGTTTCGTTAACCTGATCTGCACAGTCATCGGTATGGTAAGTAGCTCCAAGAGTTAAACCCGGTATTGCTGGACAATCACCTGAGAGGTTAAGTGTAATCGCCTTCTCACCATTAGTGTCTTTGCAGTTTCGTTTACCACAATTGCCGTAGCCATTGGTGATTCCCAATTTACAGTCAACACCACCCATTGTTTTACTCATCAGCAACCCATCATCTATCGCAAAGTCTGCCATATCATCGGCTAATACTGAGTTGAAGATCAATGGGTTATGCATTGTGTTAGCATTCTCTGATGCCTTTTGATACTCTGCACCTAATGGTAGATCTACTCGTCCAATCTGGAGAGATGCATCCGGGATAATCCTGTCGGTTATCTCCACATACACACATCTTTTCGTCACATTGCACACTTCACAAGTTGAGCGAAGTTGAGCAACGCCTACCACCCCATCACATACATCTGCCTTGACATCAAGATTGAGCTTTATGTTAGAGAATTGAAGCTCATCACTCACAGTACCACTTGGTGTAGTGGGAGTACCGTAATCCATTTTCTCAATCCCTGCCATAATCTGTCCTGACCACTCTATCGTCGCAGATGCCGGTACAGTAAACATCAGCACCACTAAACTCGCCACTAAATAAACTAAAGTCTTTTTCATAATTTTTTTGTTCCTCCTTTAAAAAAGGTTTTTCTTAAGGTTCAAACCTTAAGTTTAACTTTTTCCCCTGTACCTTAAATATAGTAAACAAACATTTTACTTGTTGTCTTTCTCGCCTCACACTGGAAGCTTGCGTTCCCGTCCCACAAGCCTTCTGTTTGTTATCTCTGGTAAAACAGGCACCCTACCTGTTTTCCTTATTGCCCGGCAAACCAAATTGGAGGAACTTTTTCACCACCTTTCTTTGCAAGATTGGGCAGGCACAAGGTACTCTTTTTTATCTCTTTTATATTTTTAACCGTAAAAATTTATCTTCCTTCTTCAGAATGTCATCGGGATTTACATCCTTTCTTTTTTCTAAAGAAGCATTTCTCCATCAGATAAACTCTTACGGATTGTCCTGGGTAATTATATCTCAAAGAGCGAACATATCAAAATTATGGTGGACGGTTCACTTTTGTTTGAAAGATTGCGCTTAGAAATTGAAATTGGGACAAAAATCAACCACATTTCTCCCTAATTTCGCATTCCCAATTTCATCTCCAATTTCAACCTTCTGTGAACGCCCAAAAGAAATCAGGAGAAAAGCGATGAAAATGAACCGTCCCACTAATGGTTATTATTCATCTCTATCTTTTGTGTTAATGGTTTATTTTTATTATCCGTAGTTTAGTTACTCTTGGGTCGATAATTACCTCATCGTGTTCAAAGTCCAGTTTCATTCGCCAGGATTGTAAGGTTTTTGCACCGATGATAGTTTGTTCTGATAATTCTGGCACTAACATAAATTCATCCGATAACCGTAATCCATCAATATAGAAATCAAGACTAACTCGTTCATTAGCGGTTAGTTTTTCTTTCTCTTTAGCCGTCTCAAACTCCATTGGTTTTGGTAATTTTTCAGGGATACCTAATATCTTTGCCAATTCAGGGACAACACAGGAGTAAGTAGAGCCTGAATCAAATAATGCACAGACCTCTTTTTCCCCTTTTGAGCCTACTAATCTAATATTTTTTTCAATTACTGCCATTAAATTTACCTTTTCGTCAGATACTTCCTTTACAGTAACCCTGCGGCACGCATTGCCTGAGCAAACTTTATCTCTTGTCCGGCATATTCCCGTAATACCTTTTCTATCTTCTTCTCTTGCTCTTCTACTATCTTTATTCGTTTAACCGCGGGAGATAATGCCGTTCTACGGTCCCACATAACAAATCCCACCAGAGCAACCATTCCTCCTAATAGAGCAAACATACCGCCACATATTATTCCAAAACCCCATTTTAAATCATTTCTTAACTCATCTATTTGTCGTTGTAAGCTTTTTTGATTATTATCTATTTGTCGTTGTAAGTTTTTTTGATTATCATCTATTTGTCGTTGTAAACTTCTTTGGTTCTCTTCTATCCTTGATAGTCTTTCTATTAATTCTTTTGCAGAAATAGTTATTGTTTCCTGGGTTTGAGCACCTACTATATTTATATTAGACCCGATGAGAAAACTAACAATTACATAGCCTAATATTATTTTTTTAGTCATTTAAAATTATATTACCACATCCCCCCTTATTTGTCAAGTATTTTTTTGATTGACTTCAAATTTTTATTTTTTTATACACACTAATTATCGACAAAACAAGACGAAAACTTTAATTATCTCTCAGGGAAGATAAAGGTGGGTATTAAAATAGATATGTTTTTTTGAAAAGATAGAAAATATTTACACTGTCCCACCTTTCTAAAGCATTCCCCTCCACATACTTAAGTTAAGGCACCAGACAGATTCTCACTCATTAAATAATCTGCTCAAGACTTCCTCCTATTAAATTGTGAATATAATATCATATATTCTTAAATTTGTCAAGTGTTTTTTTTGATTTAGTGAAAAAAAATGTAACTGTTCACCGCACAGACACAGAGACGCAGAGAAAAAAATTAAAATTTATCCACCTGTGCAATTAGAAATAAAAGGATAATTGATTAAACAGATTACATTTTTTTATTGTAAGCGGATTAAACAGATTTTTTTAGTAAGCGGATTGAGCGGATTGAGCGGATTTTTTTTATTTCTTTTTCCGCTAAATCCGTTAAATCCGCTTACTAAATCCACCCGCTTACTATTAAAAATCTGCTTCCTTAATTTTCTACCTGCACAGGTCGAAATTTATTGGTAACTATTCAGCCACAGATGGACACAGATGAAACACTGAAAATTCGTAATCCGTGTCCGTAATTAGGCTGAAGGTTTTTCCTCCTTCTGCCCTCTGCCTTCTGCCCTCTGCCCTCTGCCTTCTGCTATTTATCCGTGCTAATCCGTATCTATCAGTGGCTGAATAGTTACTTTATTTCTATGTCTTCTTTGTTCCTCTGCGTCTCTGCGGTAAAGGACCACCTGATCGCTTACCTCAACAGCCACTTAATTTCTTCTTTTAATCCTTCTCTCAGGTTAACCCGAGGATGATATTTTAAGATTTTTTGTGCCTTTGAAATATCCGCCCAGGTATGAAGAACATCACCATATTGAGTTTGAGCGTGTTGTGTCGTCCCAGATTTACCTAAAATTTCCTCAATTAAATTAATTACCTGGCTCAAGACAACATGGCTACCACCACCAATATTAAATACTTCGCCATTGACATCAATTCTGGCTGCCTGAATAGTTGCTTCAACAATATCTGCCACAAAGGTAAAATCCCTTGTCTGATTGCCTAATCCATAGACCTGGATTTCCTGATTTTGTAAGATAGCAGAAATAAATTTATGGAAAGCCATATCCGGTCTTTGCCTGGGTCCATAAACAGTAAAATAGCGTAAAGAAACCGTAGGCACACCAAAATTTTTAAAGTAAAGATAGCATAAGTGTTCTCCGGCTAATTTTGAGACACCATAAGGTGAAACTGGCTGGAGTCTTCCATCCTCACGCATTGGGAGAATATCTGTATCGCCATAAACAGAAGAAGAGGAAGCATAGACAAATTTCTTTAATTGGGGCATATCTTTACTTCCCTCAAGTAAGACCTGAGTGGCTAAGATATTGTTTTGGGTATATATTTCAAAATTTTTGCCCCAACTGGCTCTAACACCTGCCTGCGCGGCTATATGAAAGATATATTCTATCTCAGATAAAAGTGTAGATAAATCTACTTTCAAAATATCTGCCTCTAAAAACGAAAAATTCTTAGCCTTGACTAAATCTTTTAAATTATCTTCCTTTGTTTTCCGAAGATAGGACTCAAGGAAGGCATCAATTCCTTTTACATAGTAGCCTTCTTTGATTAATCTCTCAGCTAAATGTGAACCAATAAATCCGGCACAGCCCGTAACTAATGCAGTCGTCATTTATTTTTCTCTCCTTTATTTTTGGTAAATGGTAACTGGTGAATGGTAATTAGTTACCAGTACCATTTAACCGATTACCTACCTTTAATTTCGTGACGCCCTAATTCTTTCTTCAATCAATTTCGACATCTGGTCTATTCTGACCTCCCATGTATTTTCTTTAGCAATTTCTATTCGTTTCTGGCGTCCTTTCAGGTCATTCTCTGACAATGCCTTTTCAATATTTTGAGCAAATGCCTCTTTATCCCTGGCGATATAACATATTTCCTTATATTCCTCTACAGCCGAAAGTTGTGTCAGAACAACTGGTTTTCCTGTAGCCAGATATTCAAAAAATTTCATCGGAAACATATTTTGGGTATATTCATTAATGACATTGGGTAAAATACAAACATCAAATGGTTTAATATAGGCAGGTAAAATTTCATATCTTTTCCCACCCAGCATAAAAATATTTGGAATAGAGCCTAATTCTTTTACCCCCTTTTCATCTTCAGTTTCTACCACATCCCCAATTAAGACTATTGACCATTGCGGATGGGTTGTGGCGATATATTTAATAATCTCAAAGTCAAGTTTGTAAGAGATAATCGTGCCGATAAATCCAATAATTGGATGTTTAATTCTGGCTATATCCGCTGGTAATGGTAAATCTTCCAGAGCTGTCATAAAATGCGGCACATCAGCCACATTAGGCAGATAATAGGTATTTTGATTAAATACCTTCTTTTTTTCAAACAATAATCTGGATGTGGTAAAAATTAGGTTAGCCTTTTTAAGTAATTCTTCCTCCATTTCTATGATAGAATCAGGTATCCCTGGTGTCGCCGATAATTCATCAACACAATGATAAACCACTAACTTTTCATTTAATCGACCAATTAAAGACTTCGCTGGAGGTGAGTATGTCCACAGGATTGGTTTTTTAAATCCTAATCTTGCCAGCAGTAATTTTAGTGTTAGCCAGAGGACTAAATGATTTATCTTTTGAACAATCTTAACCTTATGCAATGGTAAAATTATTGGTGAATAAACAAACAGGTTTTCGTTTATCTGGCGTGGTCCTTTGAACCAATCTTTTATCCGCTTTAATATTCGCAAGATATCCTTTTTCTTAATCGTTGGCTGTCGTAACCCTAAAGACTCAATATACAGAATTTTATTCGTCTTTGATAGCCGGGACATAATGTGTTGTTTATTCGTCCAGGCAATGTTATCCCAATCCGCAGTTGAGATACAAAGGATGTTTTCCCCATTGAGCATAACTAAATATATTACCACAAAAATCAGTAAAAGTCAAAATATTTTTTTAGCTATCTGAAGTAATAACAACCCCTAACCCCCTAAAATTTAGCTAACAGAAAAAAAATAACTTGACAGATGTTTGATAGAAAATATATAATTTTTTTATTATGCTCAAATGGGTCATTAGTGGACTATTTATCTTATTAATATTTATTGTCTTTGGGACATTTATCTATTGTCATCGGATACCATTAAATTTTAGCCTTGTTTATCTCCAGCAGTTTTTCCAATTTTGGTCCTGGCATTTTATCTTCCAGAACCTTCAAGAGTTTTTCCTGCTGATTATCTTGATATTAAGTGCGGCGGGTGTTGGTTATAAATTATTAAAATTATTTTGCTTAAAATTTTATACGGCTAAAGTTGAGGTTATCTTTTCCGTTGGGCTTGGCTTTGGTTTCTTTTCACTTTTTACCTTAGGGTTAGGGTTGTTAGGATTGCTTTCATCCTGGATTTTTTATCCCTTAGTTTTATGTTCATTTTTTATCTCATATATTGAGGTAAGGTATTTCATTTCTAAGATTATCATCTGGTTAACTGAGATTAAATTAACACCATCAGCAATCATTTTTGGGATTTGTTTTGTGGCAATCATTCTATTAGGGCTAATCTTAAATATTGGGGGCCCGCCGATATTATTCGATGACCTGGTTTATCATCTGGCTATCCCGGACATTTACATCAAAAATCACAAAATCGTTAATATCCCGCATCTTCTTTTCTCAAATTATCCACTAAATGCCGAGATGCTATTTACTCTGGCTATTTTGTTAAAAAGTGATACATTAGCCCAATTGATTCATTTTACCTTTGGCATTCTAAGTGGAGTAAGTATTTATGTTTTTACCCAAACTTATCTGGGACGAAAACAGGGATTAGTCGCACTTTTAATCTTCTTTAGTATGCCTTCTGTTGTCTTAACGATGAGTTTTGCCTTTAATGACCTCGCATTGACATATTATGTTATTCTGGCTGTTTATGCCATGCTTAATTGGATTAAGATAAATGACCGGCGATGGTTACTTTTAAGCGGGATTATGACCGGTTTGGCAGTTGGAGTAAAATACTCTGGTCTCCTTTGTTTTATTATTCTCTTTTTGGCTATCATTAAACATAAGCCTGCCTTAAAAGAACTATTTATTTTCTCTTTAATGGTATTACTCCCTGTTTTGCCCTGGCTTATAAAAAACCTTATCTTTGTCAAGAATCCTGTTTATCCATTTCTCTATGGAATACTTGGGGGGGAGAATTGGGATATTTTTAGCGCTCAGAGATTTAACCAGGAAATGAGCCATTACGGTCCTTCACATTCAGGAATATTAAGATATTTAATTTTACCTTTCTTTATCACCTGTGATTGGCGCACCGGGGATATTCCGATAGGTCCATTAGTTCTTTTGTATCTTCCATTTTTATTTTTTATTAAGAATGTGGATAAGACGATTAAATATTTACTTATCTTCTGTGGGCTTTATTTTTTCTTCTGGACAGCTACCTCAATGGTCATTCGCTTTTTATTCCCCTGTATTGCCTTTTTATGTCCGATAGTGGCTTATGTGATTAAAGAGATAAGGAAATCACCAATTTATGAGTTGCCAATAGCTATTGCCCTTATCTTAAATATCTATACCCTTTCTACGGTTATTGGTCAGCACGCGGATTTTTACCTGGGAAATAAAACCAGGCAAGAAAAACTTTTATCAGCACAACCGGTCAAAGATTATTATCAGGCAATTAAATTTATTAATGAAAATCTACCTCCTGGGAGTAAAATTTTATTCATTGGGGAACCAAGAAGATACTATTGTGAAAAAGAGGTTTTAACCTCAACAGAACTGGATACAGCCATCATTTCCAAATTAGTCAAAGAATCAAAAACTATTAATGGGTTATTTCATAAACTCAAAGATTTAAAAGTAACCCATATTCTTTATAATAGACATAACATTTCCTGGTTAGAAAGGCAATTTAATTGTTTTAACTGGCAGGATAAAACTCAAAAAGCACTCTATGAATCCTTTATAAATTCTCTATCTCCAATTTATGCCGCCGGGAAGGTATATCTGTATGAGATAAAATACCGAAAAAGTATTTGACAAAGGGAGATATATTTATGATATAATATAGCAGTTATTAGTCAAAATTTTACTCAGAGTGAATAAGTAAAAAATCCCAAATCCCAAGCACCAAATCCCAAATAAGCACCAAATTCCACATACCAAAAAGCGAATTAGAGATTAGTGAATTAGAGATTAGATTTTACTAATTCGCTAATTCGCTTAATTCACTAATTCACTAAATGGAATTTGGAATTTGTGATTTGGAATTTCATAGCCATATTTGGGTCAAATTTCGATTAATAAGTGCTATAAGAGGGAGGTAATTGAATACGGTGGATGCGATTAAGGTAAAAAATGTTTCCTTTGCATATCAGGATATGCATTATAATGTCTTAAATAAGATGAGTCTTGATGTCCAGCAAGGTAGTCTTGTTGTCATTATGGGCAAAAGTGGGGCGGGGAAATCTACACTTTGTCGAGTTCTAAATGCCTTAATTCCTAAATTTTATAACGGTCTATTTTATGGGACAGTGGAAATTCTTAATGAACTGACAGTCGAAAAAAAGGTATTTGAAATGGCGAAAGATGTAGGTATGGTTTTCCAGGACTTTGAATCCCAGTTATTTTCAACTAATGTAGAATTAGAATGTGCCTTTGGGCCAGAGAACTTTTCTGTTTCAAGAGAGGAAATAAACCAACGGATAAGAGAATCATTGTTTAAGGTGGGATTAACAGGTTTTGAAAGAAGGAATTCAACCACACTCTCAGGTGGTGAAAAACAACGATTAGCGATTGCCTCTATTTTAGCTATGAAGCCTACAATATTGGTTATGGATGAACCAACGACGGATTTAGACCCACTTGGTAAATCAGAGATTTTTGCCATCTGCTCACTTTTAAAAGAAGAAGGTGTAACCTTATTTTTAGTCGAACATGAGATTGAACTGGCATATTACGCTGATAAAATCATCCTGATGGACCGCGGGGAGATAGTATTAGAAGGGAAATCAGATGAAGTCTTACGCAAAGTAACACTTTTAGAAAGATGTGGTATCCGACCACCTCAAATACCTAAATTATTTCAAGAACTTAGATATAAAAAGAAACTACCTTTGAATCTCGAGGATGCTCATCAAATCTTCAAAGAGCAAAACTGGCAAATACCAGAAGGAAGATACAATGTTCTGAAATGGCAGGATGCCAAAAGGACAGAATTCTACCAGGAACCAGTGATTGAGGCGGCAAATTTAGAATATACTTATCCGGATGGACATAATGCCTTAGCGGGAATAGATCTGACGATTAGACAGGGAGAATTTGTGGCGATTTTAGGGCAAAATGGCTCTGGTAAAACTACACTTGCCAAACATTTCAATGGACTTCTTAAACCAACAAAAGGCAATGTCCTTATTTCCGGGATAAATACTCGCCGTAGAAAAACATCTGACCTGGCAAAAGAAGTAGGTTTTGTCTTCCAAAATCCTGATTGTCAAATATTTGAAAACACGATATTTGATGAAATTGCCTTTGGCCCGCGAAATCTTGGTGTTCCAGAAAAAGAAGTTTCAAGACGAGTGTATGATGCCTTAAATGCTGTCCAATTAGAGGTGTATGAAAATGATGACCCATTTGCCCTTACCAAAGGTGAAAAACAAAAATTAGCCACGGCTGGAGTCCTTGCCTGCACACCCAAAATTATAATCTTAGATGAACCAACAACCGGCCTGGATTATTATGAGATATTAAGCATAATGAATCTTTTAGTCGAATTAAATAAAAGAGGTCACACAATTATTATCATTACTCATTGTATATGGGTTGCGGCTGAATATGCCCATCGGATTATTGTCTTAGAAAAAGGCAAAATCATCTTTGATGATATTCCAAGAATGGTGTTTAAGGAAGAAACCCAACTCAAAAACTCACATATCTTGGTTCCAGAAATAATCTCTTTAAGTAATATCTTATGTAATCTAACCTTACTATCCGTAGAAGAATTTAAGTTCTGTTTGTTAGACTAACTGTAAGCGTTCACCGCAGAGACACAGAGACGCAGAGAAAAAATTAAAAACTATTTACCAGGCGCAGGATTCCATCACGGATTTTCATCAGTGCAAGCTTTTGAGGACCGACATCTCATGATTGGTAACCGTTCACCGCAGAGACACAGAGACGCAGAGAAGAAAATTAAAATTTATTTACGATAGGCTTAACATCCCTGATTTTCATCAGTGCAAGCTCTTGAGTCCAACAACATTAAACTTGCCCTGATGAAAATCAGGGATGGATTAACAAATCTGGCTTGCCGGCTGAACATTCGGCAAGCAGGTCCTATGTATTTCAATGGCTACACCAATAATCTTTTCTGTTATCTGATTTATTTCCATATCTTCTCTGTTCCTCTGCGTCTCTGCGGTAAATTACCACCTGAACGGTTACGACTAACTGTTTTCGTAAGTGTTCAGCCACTGATAGACACGGATTAGCACGGAATCGGTTTTCAAGTTAATAGGACGCAAGATTTTTTCGCAGATTATCAGGATAATAAAAACAAAATAACTTAGAGAGAGATTATACTCTGTCAATGCGATTAAAAAATCTCGAAAAATCTGCGTTTATCTGCGTCCAACAAAAAAGAAAATCAGTGTTTCATCTGTGTCCCTCTGTGGCTGAATAGCTACTTTTACAGAATATCGCCCTGCCAATCCGAATCATATTTGCCCCTTCTTCGAGTGCCACTTCAAAATCATTACTCATTCCCATTGATAAATATTTCATCTCGACATTTTCAATCTGCTGATGAACAATTTCATCCCTTAAATTAACCAATGCCCTGAAATATGGACGGGTATCTTCTGGATTTAAAACCAATGGAGCAATAGTCATTAAACCTTTAATCCTTATATTGTTAAGTTTGGCTATTTCTTGAATTAGTTCCAAAGTAGCAACCGGAGAAACGCCAAATTTAGTTTCTTCATTTGAAACATTTACTTCAATCAAGACATCCATTATTTTATTTATCTGTCCTGCTTGTTCCTCAATCTCTTTAGCCAACTCTAATCTATCCACAGACTGAATCATATCAAAAATCTTTATTGCCTCTTTAACTTTATTTCTTTGCAGATGGCCAATCATATGCCATTTAATCTCCATTTTTTTAAGTTGGTCAAATTTACCTTTTGCCTCCTGAATACGGTTTTCACCAATGTTGGTAATTCCAGAGTTAATTGCCTCTATGATTTGATTTACCCCAGCTGACTTTGTGACTGCAACTAACTCAATTTCTGAAGGGTCTTTTACCACCTGTTTTATTCGATTTTTTATGATTTCCAAATTTTCCTTAATTGACATAAGTGCCTCGTTTTAGGAAGTTATAGCAGTTATTATTCAAAATTTTACTTAGAAATGCCAATAAGTATAGTAAGTATTAACCAAAAGTTCACATTAGTATTGTTGATAGTTGATGGTTGATGGTTGATAGTCTATGAAACTATCAACTATAAACTATCAACTATAAACCATAAACTATAAACTATCAACCATCAACCCTGTTGCTATATCTGTTCTATGAGAAATTTTCGTTAATAACTACTATAAAAGGTAACTGTTCAGCCACGGATTAACACAGATTGACACGGATAAAATAGAATGGGTTTAAAATATGAGAAAATTACAGAAGAGATTATCAAAGTGACATTTACGGGGAGATTAAATTAATAAATGAAATAATTTTCAGGGAAAATAAAATATCTGAACATCACTGTATACCCTTTGTAAATCTGATTCTAAAATTTTTTTATTTGTAAGTAATTTTCTTTTTAATTCAAAAAGATTAAAGTATAAACCTCTTGGTCTTTGGATAGTAATAATTTCCCTCTTTTTTTTTGATTTTAATATCTCCTTACTGTAATACGATACGCTGTTATCTACTGCTATATATACATCATTCAATTTACATCTATCTATGCTCTTTAGATCATGAAATATATCTACATTTGGATATATTTTTTTGATGCTTTTAAGTGTTGCACTCTTATCTTCATCAATAGCAAAAAGTTTCAAAGAAGGCATTGGCTGGAACCTGGAATAAAATAATAAATCCAAAAACAGTGGCCTAACAACAATAAGTGTTTTTTCTGGATTCATCTTATGAAAGCCATATAATTTCTTTGTTTGGAAGGTGATATTTTTACTATCATCTAAGCAGGTAAATCCAATGGAACTTATAAGTAAGAAAATTAAGAGTGAATACATCCATTTTTTATTAACTTGCTTGTCTAGAAAGTAAGATAAAATAAGTAATGAAGGAATGGTAATATATGCTAAATATCTTGGTTCCCTTGTCAATGTCCAGTAATTTGATGCAGAAATAGGACCATAAAATGTATATAACAAAAGAGGAAATATCCAAATAAGTAATAACATAACAGCTTTATTTTTTTTGTATAAGAAGAATATCCCTATTGGCAAGATTAAATAATAGAAAAAACCAAATTCCTGGTTAACAAAGAGTACAGCCAATGGTGAAAGGAACCAATTCAAATCAATTTTAAAATTTTCATTTTGAAGGCAGTTTTTATTAATTATAGAATTTACAACATGAGATCTATGCAAAATATCACCATTTTGGAAATAGTAAAAACCTGATTCCAGTGCAATTATTATAAAAAATCCTACTAATAAATGGATGAATTCAATTTTAATTTTTTTGTTATAAAGCATATATATAACAAGAGGTAAAGCCAGAAAAAGTGCGTTTTCTCTAATGAGGTAGCCAATCCCAATAAACAAACCTGATAGAAGATAATAAATCCATTTATTATCTTTTTCTCCTTTCAAGAAACAAAAAATCCCCAATCCTGTGAAAAAAGTGAATGAAACACATGGAAATAAATGGCTTGCATAAATGACCTCTAAAGGGAAAAATGCCATCAGAAATGCTGATAGTAAAGCTATCCGTTCATTAAAAATCATTTTTCCAAAATAATAGATTAATATTATATTGCCAAGTGAGCATATAAGGGAAAAAAGGACCAAAGAAATATCACTAACACCAAATAAAAAGAAAGAAAGGGCTGTGGGAATCACCATGCCTAATCTTACTCCCCATTGGTTATCTCCCGGAGTAAAATCACCAATAGAAAATCTATAGGCTTGTCCCATATAATGTTTATCGTCTCCTTGTACATAACCACTAAAAAAAACTAAACGCAGGGCCAAGCCGAATAAAACAATAAGAATAATAAATATTTTTGAATATTTGTTTAACTGATAGGAAATTGCTTTTTGAGTGTTTTGGGTATTATATCCATTTGTGTCCATTGTGAGGATATTTTACCACAAATTTTATCCTTTGTCAACAGAAAATTATAACGTGCTGTGATTCAGACAGTGAGAGCATTGCGTAGGACATAAAGTTATATCTACGGTCCCTGGCATTGTGTTACCTCATTTTTTGCCATCTTTTTGTATTTCTTGACATTTTGGAGTCCCAAAAGACAACCCAGAGGGTCATTAACCAGTCGATATAGCAGTTATTATTCAAAACTTTACTTAGAATTAAATACTCGTAACTACTCGTAGTGAATTAACAAGTTATGCGTGAACCATATACTACACTATGTCAAATTAGGGTGGTGTCTGAAAATAACTCTAATAGTGAAATCTATGCAGATTTGGTGTCCAAAAGGGATTTCCTCCAAAGAGCAAAATGCAAAAAGCAAATATAAAAATTACATATCAAAATGTAAAATTATCTCTTTCCTTTCAGCGTTAAAATACTTGAAGCAAAGATATTACCAAATTCCTCCAACTCTTTGAGAAACCCTGCTACTTCCTCTTTGAAATTTGATTTGTAATTTTGCATTTTGATATTTATATTTGATATTTAATATTTAATATTTGATATTTATTTGTTGTCTCCCTCAAATCCTATTTTGCAGAACCCTATACACTATTTTAACCTTTATGCTAGATTAAGACACCACCCAAATTAGTGCTATAACTCTCTATATTTTTAGACAATTAGGGACGGTTCCTTTTATCGTTTTTCCTATAATTTTTGTTGGAAATTGGAAATTAGAAATTGGGCTTTTGTCTCTCTCCCTAATTTCCAATTTCCAATTTCTAATTTCAATCCGCAAGCTTTCAAACAAAAGTGAACCGTCCCGAGAATTCTACCTCATCCTTCATTTAATGTCCCATAGGGACAACATATCGGTAGAAATAAATATCATACAAATAATGTCCCATAGGGACAATATATCGGTAAATGGCTTTCCATAAATTTTCTACCAATATATCGTTCCTACGGAACTGATTGATTTATCTATCTATTCCTACCGATATTATGTTCCTAACGGAACGATTATTCTCATGCCTTATTTATGGGTATTATCCTATGTAAACTT
>JBFLYA010000037.1 GCA_040757115.1 bacterium
TGTTAATTTACAAGTATTTTTGCATTTTGCATTGTAATTTTGATATTTGCATTTTGATATTTACATTAAAGTTCTTCTTGCTATCGCTCTCCCCAAAAGAGGAACCTATTTATGAAAAAGCAATAAGATTCGCACTACATTTATGGGATGTCAGAGGTTAATTCGTGTGCCTCTGTGCCTGACGGTTACAAATTTTGATTGACATATTGGTTAAAATTTGATAAAATGTAGCTAGAGAAAGATAGTGGGTCAGACCTCGAAAGGCCCTCCAGGTCGAAATATTTTGAGGATAAAATGCTACAATATTTAACTGCTGGTGAATCACACGGGAAAAGTTTACTCGTAATTATTGAAGGGATACCGGCTAATCTAAAGATAAATATCGATGAAATTAATGACCAACTAAGAGAAAGACAGGTGGGATTTGGCCGCGGGGAGAGAATGCTGATAGAAAAAGACTATGTGGAAGTTCTGTCCGGAATAAGGCATAATCTTACACTGGGTAGCCCAATTACTCTGATTATTCCAAATAAAGATTGGGAAAATTGGGAAAAGGTAATGAGTCCTACGATGGAATCTGAGTTTGAGTTTGAAGAAACGGCTATTTCACCGCGACCAGGACATGCAGATTTAGCCGGAGCGATAAAATATGGACACAAAGACCTGCGGAATGTCTTAGAAAGAGCCAGTGCCCGCGAAACTGCGGCCAGGGTTGCCGTAGCCGCTATTGCCAAAACACTTCTGCGTGAATTTAATATCCAGTTACTCAGCTATGTCCTTCAAATAGGAGATATCCAGGCAAAACTTGAGGAAAAAAATTTTGAGGTGCTCAAAGAAAGAGTTTTAATCTCACTTTTACGATGTGCGGATAAAGAGGCAGAAACAGAGATGATTAAATTGATTGAGGAGGCAAAAAAAGAAGGTGATACTGTCGGCGGAGTATTTGAAGTTATGGCGATTGGTGTTCCAATTGGTTTAGGGAGTTATTCACAATGGGATAAACGGCTTGATGCCCGATTAGCCTGTGCCGTGATGAGTATTCCTGCAATTAAAGGCATAGAAATAGGATTAGGGTTTGAATGTGCGAAAACACCTGGCTCAAAGGTTCATGATGAAATATTTTACAGCAAAACCAGAGGTTTTTTCAGAAAGACAAATCATGCGGGTGGATTAGAAGGTGGTGTAACCAATGGCCAACCGATTGTTTTACGGGCAGTGATGAAGCCTATTCCAACTTTAAGAAAACCACTTGCCTCAGTTAATTTCCAAACCAAAGAACCAACTATAGCAAGTTATGAACGCTCAGATGTCTGTGCTGTGCCTTCTGCGTCTGTAGTTGGAGAATCTGTTGTGGCTATTGAATTATGTAAAGCCATGCAAGAAAAATTCGGCGGCGATAGCTTGGATGAAATGAAAAAAAATTACCATAATTACATAGAATATGTTAAAAAAGTATAAATAAAACTTTTTCTTGACAGAAAAGGAGATTTACGATAAAATATTATGTAGGTGTTTAATACGAATTTTGCAAAGAGGTAACTGTTCACCGCAGAGACACAGAGACGCAGAGAAAAAAATTAAAATCTATGGACGAGACGCTTAACATCCCTGATTTTCATCAGGGATGGATTAACAAATCTGGCTTGCCTGCTAAACATTCGGCAAGCAGGTCAGAAGTATTTCCATGTCTGCATCAATAATCTTTTATGTGAGCTAATTTATTTCTATATCTTCTCTGTTCCTCTGCGTCTCTGCGGTAAAGGACTACCTGAACGGTTACGCAAAGAGAGGAGATTTTTGATGAAAAGAACTTTTCAGCCTTCTAATCGAAAAAAGGCAAGAACACATGGATTTAGGGAAAGAATGAGCACTGTGGGTGGAAGAAAGGTTTTAAAAAGAAGACGAGCTAAAGACCGCACCAGATTAACTCCATAAGGCTATGGATTATAAATTTACTAAAAAAGAACGACTACTGCAAACTAAGGATTTTCAAAATGTCTATACCAGCGGAAAAAGGTATCATAGTAAAAACTTGATTCTATTTGTCATGCCCACTTCTAACTCTCTAACAAGAATAGGTTTTTCTATTAGTCGCAAGAAAATTGGTAAGGCAGTTAAAAGAAATCGTATTAAAAGATTATTACGAGAGGCATATCGATTAAACAAAAATAGCTTGATTGGTGGAGTTGACCTGGTTGTTGTGCTAAAAAACGAATCTGTTGAATTACTTAATTTTAAAGATGTAGAAAGGGAACTGTTAAGTTTATTCAAAAGGGCAGGATTGGATGATAAGAAAAAGCATACTTTTATTAATTAAGATATATCAACAATATATATCTATCCTCTTTCTTCCTACCTGTAGATTTTTCCCAAGTTGCTCTCATTATACTTATGAGGCAATTACCAGGTATGGAGTGATGAAAGGGTTATGGCGGGCTGGTTTGAGACTTTTGAAATGTCACCCTTTTCATCCTGGGGGCTACGACCCTGCCTGAAGAATTGGTAACTGGTAACCATTTAAGTATACTCTGCAAGGTAACAATTTGTGATTCTTTGGTAAGCAATTTTCGTAAAAATTAACTCAAAAGTTAAATGTCAAAACTCAAAACTGAAACTCAAAACCTTAAAACTGATTCAATGCCATTCTGAATTGAAGTTAAAGAATCTAAGATTCCTGGAAAGCCTGCGAAAATCCACAAGAAAAATAGTTTTGAGATTTGAGTTGTAGCTTTGAGTTTTGCGTTTTGAGATTTGAGTTAATTAATCACAATTTATAGCGATATAAACTATAATTACCATTCACCAATTACCAGTTACCAGTTACCAATTACCAGTTACCAATTACCAAATTAAAGGGAGATAATATCTTAAATGGAAAAACGATTGTTATTAGCTATTGTCCTGTCTGTTTTAGTCCTTTTCTTGTATAATTTATTTTATTACAATGAGACGGTAAAAAGACAAAATTTAGTTAAAAAGCCAATAAAAAAGGAAGAAATCCTTAAATTATTACCGAAAAAAACTACGGTTCAAGAGATAGAAAAACCTGGAGTGAAAATCAAGGAAGAGGAATTATTAATCAGAACAAATTTAACCGCGATAAAATTAAGTCCTGATGGAAAAATTAGCAGCTGGAAATTATTTCAATTCAAAGAGAAAAACACTGACCTGGTAGAATTGGTTAATCCACAGGGTAATCCTTCGTTAACTATTTTATTAGGGAATAATGAGCTTATCACGACTAACTTTTCAACATTAGACAATGGGATAAAGGAATTTGTTTATCAGGTTGTAAATATGCCGCAGGTAGAAGTAATTAAACAATTTTCTTTTTACCCTGATTCTTATGCCATAGATGTCCATATAAAGGTCGTAAATAATTCAGAGATTCCTCTCGAAAAGCAAGATTTGTTATTGCAATGGGAAGTTCCTGCCAATCCTCGTTATGCTACCGCCTCTCATTCAACTATTCTTGGTCAAGAGTGTTTCCTCGATGGTAAAATGGAAAAAATTCAACATAAATCTAAAGGATTTTTAGATGGGATGTTGTCTGCAATAGGATTAATTCCCCCTACCACACCAGAAGATTCTGTCAGGATAAAAGAGGGTAAAATCGGTTGGATAGCTTGCGAGAGTCAATATTTCTTAAATATCTTGCTACCAACTAAATTTGTTGAAAAGGCTATATTTACAAAAAAACTCGATGGCCAATTAATAATGGGTTTAGTCATTCCTGAAGTCCATCTTTTGCCTGGCAAAACTTGCTCTTTTAATTTTAGGATTTATGGTGGACCCAAGGATATAGATATTCTAAAATCATTAACCTTTGGGGCAGAAAGATTAACAGGAATAGATGTTTTAGCCGGAGTAATCCGTTTTATCTTAAAAAAACTTTATAACCTGACTCATAATTATGGAATTGCTATTATTCTTTTAACCTTTATTATTAAAATTTTACTCCATCCATTGACCAGGAAAAATTTTATCATAATGAAAGATATGCAAAAGAAAATGAAGGCACTTCATCCTGAATTAGAGAAATTAAAGGAAAAACATAAAGAAGACAAAGAAACCTTAAATCGTGAGATGATGGAGCTTTATAAAAGATATAAGGTTAATCCCTTAGGTGGCTGTTTGCCAATGCTTTTGCAAATGCCGGTATTTTTTGCCTTATTTAATGCCTTGAAACAGTGTATAGAATTAAGAGGGGCGAATTTTCTTATCTGGCAGGATTTATCTTCACAAGACCCATTTTTTATCCTGCCAATTTTAATGGGGGCAACAATGTTTATCCAACAAAAAATGACTCCAACAACAGACCCTAATCAGGCTAAAATAGGACAACTGATGACTATATTTTTTACATTTATCTTCTTGAGTTTCCCGGTTGGTTTAGTTTTATACTGGCTGATTCAAAATATACTCACTATCGGTGAGCAATATTTAATTAATAAAGGAATAGAAAAGTAACTGGTAATTGGTAACTTATTACCATTTAACCAGTTACCAGTTACCAAAAAATAGGAGGTAAAAATTATGAGATTTGTAGAGGAAACAGGAAAAACGGCTGATGAGGCAATTGAGAAGGCATTGAAAACTTTAGGTGCGGCAAAAGAAGAGGTCAAGATTGAAGTAATGGAGGAAGAAAATAAAGGATTATTTGGTTTTGGAGCATCAAAATTGGTTAAGGTGAAGGTAAGTCTTTTTAAAAACAGTGGAATCGGCGAATTGAGTAAAGAAATATTAAGTCGGATTTTAGAATTAATGGAGATAAAAGCAGAGGTAATTATAAAAGAGACACCGGAAATAGTCAATTTAGAAATTAAAACTGATGATGCGGCTATTCTTATTGGCAAACGAGGACAAACACTTAATGCCCTTCAAGAAATTGTTACTTTGATATCTAATCAGAAAAGTGGCGGAGAACTCAAAAAAAGAATTGTTGTCGATACTGAAGACTACCGTATTAGACGAGCTGATGTCCTGATTGGTTTAGCCAGAAAAACGGCTCAAGATGTTATTAAAACAAGACAGAAGATTGAATTAGAACCAATGCCGTCCCAGGAACGATATGTTATTCACTCAACATTACAAAATCATCCTCAGGTAAAAACAGAAAGCGTCGGTGAGGGAATAGAACGAAGAGTGGTAATTTTACCTAAATAATGAGGTAACTATTCACCACGAAGAGCACGAAGGACACGGAGGTGTTACAGAACAAATCTCTTTATGCCTTCTTTCAATCTTTCCACATTGAAATTTATCAATAGACCAACCTTGATATTTGCCAATTTCATATATGGTAATGGGTCAGTGAAATGGGGGATTCTCCTGAAAGTAGGAAGTAGGAGAGTAGGAAAGTAGGAAAGGGGGAGACATTGCCCCCAGAAGAGGAATACTGTGCACATCCTTTATCCCTTTCCTACTTACCTACTACCTACTTGCCTACTATTTTCATTGCTTTGTCCTCCGCAGGTTAATGTTCATTTCCCCAAATAACTGACGTATTACATCGGTCTTTATCACATAACATTCGGCTAATCTTAAAACTTCCTCTTTGGCTCCCTTTAGCGAGATTTTTCCTTGACAATAATGGCTTAAAGGGTTATAATGTAAAAAATCGATAAAAAGTAAAAAATTTAACTAATTACTTTCTCTATTTATAGTTATAAGCGATAGTAGAAATTAAGATAATATTTTTGGGGCGGGGAATACTTTAAATTATGAGAATCTGTAAGTAGTTATGAAAAGGAAAGATAATATATTAATCTTATGGATAATATTACTCATACTTTTAATACCTAAATGTATTAATGCAGAACAATTTCAAGATAGCTTCACTCAGCCAGATGGTCCTGCAAAGAATTGGGAACCTAACCATAGATGGGGAGTATGGCAGATTGAGAGTAAAGAATATAGTGGTTGTTCCGCAGCAGATGAACCATGTTATACCTTTACGGGTGATAAAAGATGGACTGATTATACCTTTCAAGTAAGATGTAAATTAATAGAGGGTGTTTCTCCTGAAAGAATAGGAATTGTTTTTAGAGCTACTGATCCTAATAATCTATATCGGTTTCGTTTCTTAGGAGGGACATATCAATGGTTAGATTTATATGTAAGAAAAGAAGGACAATGGACTCAACTTGGTGCCACAAAACCATATACTATTAATTTTAATACATGGTATACCTTTAAAGTAGAAATTCAAGATGAAGGTTCGGGTGTAAGGATAAAATGTTATGTTAATGATGTAGAACAAATAAATTATTTAGAGGCACCAAGAACTTTCTCTTCCGGTAGAATTGGTTTATATAATTGGCAAAGCCATACTCATTTTGATGATGTGATTGTTATCTCCCCCGGAGGTAGTCCTCTATTTGAAGATACCTTTACAGAGCCAGATGGTCCTGCAGGTAACTGGGAGCCCGTAGAACCTATAGTTAAATGGGAGATCGAAGAGCAAGAGTATAGTGGCTTTGCCTCTGCAAATCAAGAAGGTTATACCTTTGCAGGGAATACCTCTTGGACTAATTATTCTTATGAGGCAAGATGTAAATTAATAGAAGGAGTCTCCCCAGAGCGTATAGGAATTGTTTTTAGAGCTACTGATAGATATAATCTCTATCGGTTTCGTTTCTTAGGCGGAAGTTACCAACAATTAGATTTATATGTAAGAAGAAATGGTGCGTGGACATATCTTGGCAGGAAACAACCCTATAATCTTAATTTTAATGAGTGGTATACATTTAGAGTTGAAGTCCAAGATGAAGGTGCTGGTGTAAGAATAAAATGTTATGTTAATAATGTAGAGCAAATAAATGTCCTCGAAAACCCAAAAACATTCTCATCCGGAAGAATTGGGCTATATACTTATCAGAGTCATAACCATTTTGATGATGTAAAAGTAACCTCCATTCCTACGGGTACTATTTTATTTGAAGATACCTTTACAGAACCAAATGGTCCTGCAATTAACTGGGAATTTGAAGGTATACAACCTATATGGTGGGTTGAAAGTCAGGAGTATAGCGCCTATACATCAAAATGGGAAAGTGCATTCTCCTTTGCAGGAAGAACTACCTGGTCAGATTATTCATATCAAGCAAGATGTAAATTAATAGAAGGGACATCCCCTGAACGTCTAGGAATTTGTTTTAGAGCTACAGACCAATACAATCTCTATCTTTTATACTATATCGGAGGAAGTTATAAACGGTTATATTTATATAGAATAGAAGATGGTTCCTGGAGTAATCTTAGGAATGTATCGTATACCCTTACTCCTGATGTCTGGTATACCTTCAAAGTGGAAGTTCAAGATGAAGGTAGTGGCGTAAGGATAAAATGTTATGTTAATGATGTAGAAAGAATAAATTATTTAGAGTCACCAAGAACTTTCTCTTCCGGAAGAATTGGGTTATATAATTATCAGTGCCATTCACATTTTGATGATGTAATTGTAACCTTATTTAAACCTGTAATCAATAGTCTCACTGTAACCCCTGATCCTACTGGAGTGCAGCCAGTAGGTGGCTTAGAGTTTAAAATAGTATTTAGCGAGAGTATGGATACAGGTGTAGAGCCTACCGTAACCTACGATCCTCAAGGACCTACTGGACCTCAACCATGTACTGGTGGAAGTTGGTCAACTACTACCAATACTAATGATACCTATATTGTCTACAACAATAATCCTATTATTTCTACTACTGGCGATGGCGTAGCAACTATATTAGTTTCCGGGGCACAGAATTTAGCAGCCGTGGTAATGGATGATGATACAACTTATTTCTTCAATATAGATGCGGCTAATAATCCTCCTAATCCACCTACTACTGGATTCTTTCCATCTCAAGGTACTACTTCTACTACACAGACTCCAACCATAAGATGGAATTATGCCTCTGATCCTGATCCTGCTGATATACCCGATACATTACATTATGTTTTAAGACTTGATGATGATGGGGAGGTTATTACAAACTACGATTATGAATATACCACATTAGATGGAGTATGCATATCTACAATAACTAATACATTAGCTAATAAGACATATTGGTACTATGCGATAAAGACGGTTGATGATGAATTAGCAGAATCAAGTTGGTCAACTATTCAAAATTTTTATATTAACGCTCCACCTACAGTCAGTTCAATCATCCCAAATACTGGTGTAAATACAGGAACCCTATCTACTACTATTACTGGAACTAACTTCCAATCAGGTGCTACTGCTACCTTAACTCGTGCTGGTCAACCTGATATTATTGGAACTACTACATTCATAAGCTCTGGAACACTGACTGCTATATTTGACCTAACAGGTGCACAACCTGGAGTCTGGAGTGTAGTGGTAATAAATCCTGATGGTCAATCAGGCACCCTGACTGATGGATTTACTATTATCGACGCAAATATTATCGTGACTAAAGATATGATTATTAATCATACATGGGATAGCGGGACAAATACTGTCCCCGGAGCTACTATAATATATATCATTACATATACTAACAATGGTAATGATACTGCAGGTTCGGTTACTATTACAGATAAACTAATGAATTATGCCAGCTATGCTACTAATAGCTTGAGGATAGGAACATCAGGCTCTACTTATGAAAGTGCTACCCCTAAGACAGATGCAAAAGATATAGAATCTGGTGGTAGTGCAGACTGGAATGTAAGTAGTTCCCAAGCAGTAACATTTGAACTTGGGAGTATTCCTGTTGGTGCATCAGGCAGGCTTTACTTTAAGATTAGAGTTGACTAAAGTAATCGTTTGTAGTAATTAATAATATAGCACTTATTAATCGAAATTTGAGCCAGATATGGCTATGGAATTCCAAATCACAAATTCCAAATTCCAAACAAATTCGAATGACCAAAATTCAAAACATTACTCCCATAGTTTGGTATTTAGTACTTGAAATTTGGTGCTTATTTGAGATTTGATGCTTGAGATTTGGGATTTTTTACTTATTCACCCTGAGTAAAATTTTGACTAATAACTGCTATATGGAGTACGAAAACTTGCTTTCGCTTTGCTCAAAGCGGTGGCAAGCCACCGCACTCCCAAAAGGGAACACACTTTTGCAAAAGCCATAATGCGGTCACTACCAACGAAAGGAGAAAAAAATCATGCCTGACCAAAAATTACTAATATTTTTAATCTTTACCACCTTCCTGAATATAGATATTGCTTTTGGAAAAGACAATTCCATGAGTAGCAAGACTAATATTGCCTTGCATAAATCAGTAATCGGTAGTTTTGAACACAAAACAAATGCCACTGACGGCAATAATGAGTCTTTAGCTACTTCTCAAGATGTTACTGTATCTTCCCAATATTTAATCATTGACCTGGGCAAGCCTTATTACATCAATTTAGTAAGGATATTTTGGGATAAAGAAAGAGTTAGCAGTAACTATCAAATAAAGACAAGCATGGATTTCATCAATTGGACTAAAGTTGCAAGAGATATGGATGGAACAACGGGTGAAGTAAAAGGGAATATGATTATAAAAGATACATCATGTGAAGGAATAGCTGCTCAATATATACAGCTATTTATTCCTAAAGGGTTAAGTGGTGTAATTAAAGAAAGCCAAGTAGCAGAATTACAGGTCTTCCCTGCCACTGAAATGAATGTTCAGATTGATGAAATAACCGCTACTGATATTACGGATAATAGTGTTAAAATTTTGTGGAAAACGAATATAGAAACTACGGGACAGGTACAGTATACTCCTACTTATGAGAATAAGAAGAATATCTCACTAAGCCTCGCTTCTGAAACTGACCATAACATACGCTTGAAAAACTTACTTCCAGGAACTACCTATTACTATCAAATAACAGCAAAGGATTATTATGGAAATTTAACTTTATCCGATTCCCATACCTTTACTACTACGGGTATTCCATTACCATTATTCTCAAGTATTGAAGTATCACAAGTATCTGAAACAACTACTGTTATAAACTGGATAACTAATGTACCAACCACCTCAGAACTTAGGTATGGAACAGATACCAATTATAAAAAAGGTATCTTGATAAATAAAAATCTTCTACTTACTCATAATGCAGAGTTGAGTAGTCTTAGACCAAGTACAGTATATCATTTTGAAATAAGTGCAAAAGATGAATTTGGGCATAGAATAGTCTCAAAAGATATTACATTTACTACATTAGAGAATAACATTGCCTTAAGAAAGTCAGTAACAGGTACATTTATTCATTGTCCTGATAAAAGATATATTTCACAAAAGACAGAATTTATCTCTCGTGTGACAGATGACTCAACAAGCTATTTTACAGGCATGGCTACCTCTGGTGATATTACTTTGGAAGACCAATATGTAATCATTGACATTGGTAAAAAGTATCCTATTGATAAGATAATTGCCTATTGGCGAAGTTTAGCATATAGTCAAGATTATACCATTAAAGTAAGTTTGGACGGTACTGACTGGACTATTATTGATACAGGAATTAGTGGTGATGATGGTGTAAATGGTAGGTCTGATACTGGAGATCCAATGAAGATTGTCAGTACACCATGTGATGGAGTGGAGGCACAGTATGTACAGCTATTTATAGCTAAAGGTAGTGTTTATTACCATAAGCACAAGGAATGGAGATTTGTGCAGTTGATGGAATTAAAGGTCTATGGTATTTGGAAAGGAGGAGGTGAGTAAACTGTAAAATTAACCCCTTAACAGGGATAACATATTTTTGCCTTTTCAAGAAAATAGGCAAAGAGACAAAAAGAATCTTAAAAAGAAAGGAGGTAGATAAAAAATGGCAAGGTCGGAAATGGAAAGGAAAAATCTTAAAAAGAAAGGAGGTGATAAAGAAATGCAAAATGCAAAATGCAAAAAGGTTTCTTATTAGCTGTGCTAAGCTTAGGGCTAATGATGATTTTAGCCCCAAAGACAGCAGATGCACAAGTAGGTACCAGTGGTACTACCGCAGGCTCAGAGATTATCAATGGTACTGATACAGGTACTATTGGTATAGCAGACCAGGCGGGAGACATTGTAGTCACCTATATGGTTGGTAGTGTAGGAAGAACCTCAACTACTGCATCAGTGTTAACTCGTGTTGTAGAACAGATATACGGTGGAGAATGGGGTACTCTTCCTGAAAATGGGACAGATACACCGGGTGCGGCAGTAGACTATCTCTATACACTGGAGAATAAAGGTAACGCTGCTGATACCTTTTACCTGTCACTGAATACTACTGGATTGCTAGTCGGCTGGACAGCGGAGATTCTAAAAGATGGTGTGGCGACGACTACTATTACCTTAGCTGAAGATGCAGAGGGAACATTTACGGTTAGAGTAACCATATCAGGGACGGCAGCAAATCTTGAGACAGGCGCGGTGATTGTAACTGGCACAACTACGGATGATGGTGGGACATACACAGTTGGTAATTGGATTTACGGTGGGGCAGATACTCTTACTCATCGGGGAACAACTACTGCTTTAGCCGCTGTTGTAACCTTAACCAAGAGTATGGAGTATGCTACACCAACAGGGTATCTGGGTAATAACCGCTATGTACCAGGTGGAACGATAACCTATATTATCACCTGCTACAATGCTGGTTCTTATACAGCAGGCTCTGTGACAATTACTGACAAGTTACCACTACATACGAGTTATGCTACGGGAACATTAAGAATGGGTACTGCAGGTGATACTTACAATACTGCTGGCACGAAGACCGATGGATATGATAACCAAGGTACTTGGGATGCTGATTGGAACGATAGTAATCAGATAGTACGATTTGAAATTGACACTATTGAGCCAGCTGAAACAGTAAAACTATACTTTAGAGTGTACATTAAGTAATTGAGAGTTAAAAGTAGATAGTTAAAAAAAAACTCATAACTTATATAACTCTATACTTGTGTCTGCTGTATGAATGGTAGAATTGTCTTCCCAAAAGGATAAAAGTGTCTAAAACTATCTTTGTGCATCAAAGGACAAATATAAAGGTAGGACTATCTCTAAGTGTAACTTTTTAGAGGCATAATTGCGACCTGTGCAGTTAAGATAAACCACGAAGGACACAAAGCCCACGAAGAAAAAATATGGTAACTATTCAGTAATTATTCCACCACAGATTAACACGGATAAATAGCAGAGGACAGAGGGCAGAAGGCAGAGGGCAGAGGACAGAGGGCAGAAGGCAGAGGGCAGAAGGCAGAGGGCAGAAGGCAGAGGGCAGAGGACAACAGGAGAAAAAACCTTTAGCCTAATTACGGACACGGATACCGGACACGCCTCACAGATTACACACAGAGAGTAGAATGTTTATCCATTTTAACCCCTTATAAATAAAAGGGATAATATATATTTTGCCATTGTCAAAAAGAAAGGAGGTAGATAAAAAATGGCAATTTCAAAAAGACAAAATGGGGAAAATCTTAAAAAGAAAGGAGGTGATAAAGGAATGCAAAATGCAAAATGCAAAATGCAAAAAGGTTTCTCATTAGCTGTGCTAAGCTTAGGGCTGATGATGGTTTTAGCACCAGAGACAGTTAATGCACAAGTAGGGACGAGTGGGACGACTGCAAATACACAGATACTTAACATGGCAACTGCTACCTATGTAATAGGTGGTAACACCAGAACTACCACCACGAATATCTCTATCACAGTAGGACAGATATACGGTGGTAGCTGGACTGTCCCGGCAGATAAGGATGGTATACCCAATGGAACGGTAGAGTATATCTATATTCTAGATAACGAGGGGAATGCCGCAGATACCTTTAACTTAACCTTAGGTACTACCAGTTTGCCAAGCGGTTGGACTGCCGAAATTCGAGTAAATGGTGTTGCGACGACTACTCTTACCTTAGCTGAAGATGCTGTTGGCACATTTGCAGTCAGAGTATCAATATCAGCTACGGCACAAAATGGTGATAAAGGGACGGTAAGTATAACAACAACTACTACTGACGATGGTGGGACATATACGGTTGGTAATTGGATATACGGCGGGTTAGACTTGCTCAGCGACACAAGAACAACTACAGCACAGTCAGCAGTGATAACTCTGACCAAAACTATTTATTCATACGGAACACCAACAGGATATGAAGGTAGTAACTCATATATACCAGGTGGGACGATAACTTACATGATTACCTACCGCAATGAGGGTGCAGCCACAGCAACAGATGTGACAATTACTGATATAATCCCAGCTCATACAACTTATGCTCCGGAGACAATGAGAATAGGGACTTCAGGCGCTACCTATGAAAGTGCTAATGTCGAAGATGATGATGATGGAGAATCACCACCTTGTGCAAATTGGAACATTACCACTACTGGTGCAGTAACATTTAAACTGGGTGATGTTAGACCTAATGCAGAGGGAAGATTATTCTTTAGAGTATACATCAAGTAGTTAAAAGATGAGGGTTAAAAAAGTCATAGCTGGTGTATGCAGTATCAAAACTATAGTTGTGTCCAATTTGTAGAGAGATTAGTGTGCGTAAAATAGTATTGTAGGTCGAGATTTATATCTTGACAAAAAGAGAGATTGTCGATGTTAGAAAAATCGACTTAGAGTGGAGGACTGCGTGCAATGAAGGGACAAAGGTGTCTTTGTATCCAGAAGAGGCTTGGAGTGTCTTTGAGAAGCTACCATTGTGCTTGTAAGAGGATGTAATGAAGGAAAAAGGGAAGAAGATGAAAAAAATCCCCTTTCCCCTAATTTCCCCTTACACACAAAGAGTAGAATGTTTATCCATTTAACCCCTTATAAATAAAAGGGATAATATATATTTTGCCATTGTCAAGAAGAAAGGAGGTAGATAAAAAATGGCAATTTCAAAAAAACAAAATGTAGAAAATTTTAGAAAGAAAGGAGGTGATAAAGAAATGCAAAATGCAAAAAGCAAAATGCAAAAAGGTTTCTTATTAGCTGTGCTAAGCTTAGGGCTGATGATGGTTTTAGCACCAGAGACAGTTAATGCACAAGTAGGGACGAGTGGGACGACTGCAAATACACAGATACTTAACATGGCAACTGCTACCTATGTAATAGGTGGTAACACCAGAACTACCACCACGAATATCTCTATCACAGTAGGACAGATATACGGTGGTAGCTGGACTGTCCCGGCAGATAAGGATGGTATACCCAATGGAACGGTAGAGTATATCTATACTCTAGATAACAAGGGGAATGCCGCAGATACCTTTAACTTAACCTTAGGTACTACCAGTTTGCCAAGTGGTTGGACTGCCGAAATTCGAGTAAATGGTGTTGCGACGACTACTATTACCTTAGCTGAAGATGCTGTTGGCACATTTGCAGTCAGAGTATCAATATCAGCTACGGCACAAAATGGTGATAAAGGGACGGTAAGTATAACAACAACTACTACTGCCGATGGTGGGACATATACGGTTGGTAATTGGATATACGGTGGATTAGACTTGCTCAGCGACACAAGAACAACTACAGCACAGTCAGCAGTGATAACTCTGACCAAAACTATTTATTCATACGGAACACCAACAGGATATGGAGGTAGTAACTCATATGTACCAGGTGGGACGATAACTTACATGATTACCTACCGCAATGAGGGTGCAGCCACAGCAACAGATGTGACAATTACTGATATAATTCCAGCTCATACAACTTATGCTCCGGAGACAATGAGAATAGGGACTTCAGGCGCTACCTATGAAAGTGCTGAATATGATAAGGCTGATGATGATGATGATGGTTCAGAATCACCACCTTGTGCAAATTGGAACATTACCACTACTGGCGCAGTAACATTTAAACTGGGTGATGTTAGACCTAATGCAGAGGGAAGATTATTCTTTAGAGTATACATCAAGTAGTTAAAAGATGAGGGTTAAAAAAGTCATAACTGGTGTATGCAGTATCAAAACTATAGTTGTGTCCAATTTGTAGAGAGCTTAGTGTGCCTAAAATAGTATTGGAGGTCGAGATTTATATCTTGACAAAAAGAGAGATTGTCGATGTTAGAAAAATCGACTTAGAGTGGAGGACTGCGTGCAATGAAGGGACAAAGGTGTCTTTGTATCCAGAAGAGGCTTGGAGTGTCTTTTAGAAGCTACCATTGTGCTTGTAAGAGGATGTAATGAAGGAAAAAGGGAAAAAAGATTAACAAATATATAAACACAGATTATTTATAGATTTATCAGTGTTAATCTGGGTGAATCTGTGGTTAAATTTACCACGGTCATAAAAAAGGATAGGTTAAAGAAAATGAAAAAGACAAAATTCTATCAGGTAATGATAACTATTTGTACTATATTAGTATCTTTGCAAGCTCCTATTGTATCTGCTCAGCTTACTCCAGCAGGAACTATCGTTACCAATGGTGGAGATAATGTTATCTTAAGTTATAATAATAAAGAACATAATGTCTGCAATGTTGTAAGTTTTCCAGTAGGACAGGTGTATGAACTCTCACTTACTAATCTCACAGGTGTAGGGTTAAGTATTTCTCCTGGAGAGACAGTTTATTATAGCTATACCGTGAAGAATACAGGAAATGGAACTGATACTATACACTTATCTTGTGAGATAACCCAAGGCTCTGGAGGAACCTGGACTGCACGATTAGTTTCATCTAATCCAGGAACTGGTTCTATTCCTCCTTCTATAAATATTCCACCAGATACTACTTATTCTTATTATATCAAAGTTACCTCTCCTATAACTTCAACTCCAGAAGACTACTGTGTTATCAGAGCAATAGCAAAGAATTCTTATTATCATACCCATAACAGTAGCGATGGTTGGCCAATAGGAGCAAGTGCTGATATTCAAACTGATGCTATAACTACTACGATATTACCTATCGGAATTATAAGTAAAATAGTGTTAAGTAGTAATATTACAACAATACAAGTGGATGCACCATCAACCTTATTTACTATTCAGACTCAAGATAAGTATAATAATCCTGTTAATGTTGGTACTGATACTTTAATTTGTTTAAATTCTACCTCTCCAACGGGTAAATTTGCTACTTCAAATATAGGGCCATGGGATGATACACTATTAGTTATTATTCCTAATGGAAGTAATACTGTCAGTTTCTATTATAAAGATACCAATAATGGTATCTTCATCATTACTGCTACAGAATATCCAGATATGGGTTGGATTGAGGGCAAAAGACAGATAGTCATTGTTGTAGGAGACATTAGCAAAGTAACTAATTATCCCAATCCGTTTGATATGACGACAATCAACAGTATCTCTATTGGACCATTACCACTTAATACACAGGTTAAAATATATACCTTAGATTTGAGATTAGTTCGGACATTATACGAGCAAAATGGAGAGGTGATTTGGGATGGTAGAAATGAAGGAGGAGAGAAGGTAGCAAGTGGAATTTATATCTATTTAGTTGAGTCTGATAAGGGACATAAGGTCGGTAAGATAACCTTAATAAAATAAATTATTAAAAGGGGGTTTTAAAAATGAGAAGAATAGTAATTTGTTGTATGTTGGTAGTACTGCTTTTAGTATTAGTAGCAGAGACTTATGCTGGGAGTGCTGGTAGTACTGGTGGAGCTTTTTTAAGGATTGGGATGGGTGCAAGAGCAATTGGTATAGGTAGTGCATTTACCTCAATAGCAGATGATGTAAGTAGCATCTATTGGAATCCTGCAGGGTTGAGCAAGTTAAAATATAAAGAGGCATTATTTATGCATACCCAATGGGTGACAGATATTAAAAGTGAGTATTTAGCTCAAGCTCAACCACTTAAATATGGTGGTTATGGAGTTAGTCTACTATATTTATACACCACTGATATAAGACGTAATAAGTTAGGAAAAGAAAGTGGTAGTTTTAATAATTATGACTCCTGCGTTACATTAGCATACGGTTATAAGCTAAATTCTAATATTTCATTAGGCTTAAGTTTAAAAATTATCTCTGGCTGTCTTGATACTACCAAAGCAAATTCCTACTGCATAGATATTGGTGGATTATATAAAAGAGATAATTTAAGATTAGGTGCAGTAATACAAAATTTAGGTTTAGGAATGAAATTTCGAGATGAAAGTGACCCTATGCCAATTAATTTTAAGTTAGGTGCGGGATATAAATTATTAGATAAAAACCTTACCTTAGCCGTAGATATTGATAAACCCATAGATGATAACATTAGCATTAAGTTAGGTACAGAATATTCATATAAAGATACAATTATAGGCAGGATAGGGTATCAAATCGGTAGAGATGTAGGTGGTTTAAGTACAGGTATAGGATTTAAATTCAGGGATTATAAATTAGATTATGCCTTTGTACCCTATGATAAATTGGGTAATACTCATCGCATTTCACTTACTATGCAATTTGCTCCTAAAATAGAAGAAAAGCCACCTATCCCAAAAGTAATACCACCTATTCCCAAAGATCTAAAACCTACACCTGTTCCAGAAGTAATAGAAATGCAGCCAACTGTAATTGTTTATAATTGGAGAGGTATAATAACACCAGATGGAGATGGGATTGAGGATATGGCTACTTTTAATATTAGAGTTGGAGGATTTAAATACCCAATAGAAACCTGGGAATTAAATATTACTACTACTGAAGATAAATCAGTCAAAATATTTGTCGGGTCAGGAAAACCGCCATTTACTATTGTATGGGATGGCAGAAACAATGAAGGTCAAATAGTACCTATTGGAACATATTTCTATATTTTATATATAAAAGATAGTGCTGGTAATAAATTTTGCTCAGATAAACAGAGTGTTATAATAAGATAGAAACATTATCTACTTCAACTGATAGGAAATTGCTTTTTGAGTGTTTTGGGTATTATATCCATTTGTGCCTATTATAAAAATATTGTAACTATTCACCACGAAGAGCACGAAGGACACAAAGATTTTACAGAACAAATCTCTTTATGCCTTCTTTCAATCTTTCCACATTGAAATTTATCAATAGACCAACCTTGATATTTGCCAATTTCATATATGTCGGGACGGTTCATTTTATCGTTTTCCCTATGATTTGTTTCGGATATACATTTGTAAACATTCACAGAAAGTTGAAATTGGAAATTAGAAATTGGGCTTTTATTTCTCCCCCTAATTTCTAATTTCAACTCCATTTTCTAACCGCAAGTTTTCAAACAAAAGTGAACCGTTCCCCTTTTTTCTATTGACAATTTATGATTTTAGGGTATAATTTTAAGTATGAGAATACCCATAATTATCTTTATTGCCATTATTTTATCAGGTATTGGTATTTACTATGTCTGGCAAAAGGGCATTCCACAAGGTTGGGTAAAAACTAAGATTATTAATGAGGTAGAAAAAAGGATTAATGGTAACCTCACGATAAAAAGCCTGCATTTTAAATTCCCGGACCAGGCCATCCTTGAGGGTGTAAAACTAAACTCTATTGCAGAAATAGAGAAAATAGTCTGTAACTACAATTTAATAACACCAATTATCCAGCGGGGTAAATTGGAAAGCGGCGTATCTAAAATAGTTATTATTAACCCTTCTCTGGAGCTTTATCGGGATAAGACAGGAAAGTGGAATGTTTCCTCTATCTTTAAAGATTCCTATGAACCAACAAAAAAATCTCCTTCAATGACTATCCTTATCAAAAAGGCAACATTGAAAGTTAAAGATGAGATATTCGGAACTCAAACTACACTCACCGACCTCTACCTATCTTATTATCCCGAGGGGCCACCACCTTATTTTCACATTCGGCTGGGACATGAAATGAAAATCAGTGGCAATATTTATCAAACCTCTCCTTTAACAGCGAGTTTTAACCTACGGATTATCAAAAAGGAATTATCGCCTTATGCCGAATTTTTAAAAACACCCTGGGTTAATTTATTACAGGGGCAAATAAGTGGAAATATCTCAGGTGAAATCAAAGATAAAAATATAACTTTATTCAAGAGTAATTTATATCTAAATAAAGGTGTAGTTAAATTAACACATCTTGAGCCGCCAATTACAAATATAACCGGTAATTTCTCACTGGAAGATAACCACAGTATAATCGCTGAGAAGATAAAGTTTAAGTTCAAAGATATTGATTTTACTACTCAAAATTTCTACATCAAAAATATGGCCGGGGGAATAGAGTTTAGGACTTCTAAATTTTCTCCACAAAGTTTAGGAGATATTTTCCCATATTTGAAAAAATTAAACTTAAAAAGTATCTTAAAATTTAAAGGGAAATTTGATTTCGGACATAGTTTTAGTTTGATGGGAGAGGCAGAATTGCTTAATCAAACACAAACAGGATACAAATTCCCCATCCTGACTAAATTCAGATATAAAAATAAGCGATTTGAGGAGATTTCTCTGGTTATTGCCAAAAACACACAAATAACAGGTAAATTAACCCTTCAACAAGAATTAAACCTTAAGGCTAAATTTGACCAGAGCAATTTACTTCCTTTATTAACCCTCGCAGGTAAAGAAGAATTAGGAAAAGGCACGATTACCGGCGAAATAACCACCTTCGGAAAACTAAACGATATTCAATATAATGGTGACTTGAAATTACAAATACAAGAAAATCCATCAGTTAATGAAATTGTGGCAAAACTTAAAGGGGATAAAAAATCTATTGTCTTTAGTGGACAGATTGTTCAACCTCAAGGGAAAATAGACATCGAAGGAAAAGGGACAAGAGCGGAGATGGATGAGCCTTTTTCGTTATTATTAAACGGTAAATTAAATGAATATAACTTTCTCAATCGGTTTGTTTGTGCCAATATTTCCTTTGACGGTAAATTAAGCACGAAAACAAGATTGATTGGTGGACAAATTAAGGCAGAAAATATTATTATTGATAAAAAATCTTACCTTCCCTGTCAGGGAAGTTTAATCTATAACCACCCAGACCTGAACATTACCACTTCACCTGAAAACAAACAATTAGAACTTGTGGCTAAAATCACACTTTCCCAACCCCTTTCTTACGCAATGCAAATTAAAACAAAAGATGTCAACCTGGGGATATTGACTCAAAACTTTGAAGGAACATTTGATGGAGAATTTGATATAAAAAAGATATTCGGGCAGAAAACAACTATCATTGGCAAATCATTTAAGGTTAATTTAATCAATGGTAGAAGTGTGGATGGGGATTTTAAACTCGAAAGAATAAAAAATAAGGTTTCTATCCTATCTCTTACCTTTAATGAACCGGAAAAAATGAATCTTTGGACTAAAGGAGAGGTAGATTTAACCAGTTCACTTATAAATTTAGATGGTAAAATCTGTTATTTAAAACATAAAGATTTAATCCTGACCGCTGATGCTAAATTCAAAGGATACCTTTCAAAATCCGAGTTAAGTGGCATTTTAAACCTTACCGGGGGAAAAGTCAATGATTTTCTGATAGATTATGGGAAGATAGATTTTAAGTATGCCCATCAGAAGGTAACCATTAAAGAATCGGGTATTGTTTTAAGTCACGGTGGGATATTGACTACATTTGGGACATTTACTCTGAAAGGTAATCTTGACCTAAAATTTTCTTTGTTGGGTATGGATTATGAAGATATGCCGTATGACTACTTTAAAAACTTTAAAGGAGAATTTGATGTCATTGGAGATGTGAAAGGAGATATTGATAATCCTGTTGTTGTGGCATCTGTTGAGGCTAAAAAGATAATTATTGGACATGAAAAGATAGCTAAAATAGCCGGTAAAGTTAATTATCTTAATCATGAATTTCAGATTGAGCAGGTAAAACTTAATGACAGGTCCTCCTTACAAGGCACATTTCGAGTTAAAGATAAATACATAAATGGTCTAATCCAGATTGACAATGAAAAATTAAGCACTATTGCCTGTTTATTCTCATTACCAAACCTTCAGGGAATTATAAAAGGGAAACTGACTGCTGAAGGTAACCTGGATAATTTAGTCTTAAAATGTGCGGTCGATATTGAGGATTTCCATATACCAGGTTTTGATGCCCGTTATGGTAAGGTTGAGTTCAGTCTCAAAGATAAGATTTTATTATTCCAAAAACTTTATTTTACACAGCACGATGGCGGAAAAGTGGATTTTAAAAAATACCAGTTAGAGATAAAACCCAATGGTCAAGTAATCCTCACCGCCACCCTGACTAATCTCATTATCACCAATACTATCTTTAATGGTAGAGTTTATTTCACAGGCGAAATTACTCCCTGGGATACAGCAAAGGGAACATTAACAACTAAGAATTTATTAATAAATCAATCTGATGTTCTTAAAGTATTAGCGGCGCAAATTTCATACGAAAAAGGAATACTAAATTTCCTACCATTACCTGAACCCAATAGCCTTTCAGGTAGAATTAAATTCGGTCAGAAATTAGAATTTGAGGAAATTAAAATACTTAAAGCAAATGCCGAAAAGCTTAGTCTTAATGGTAGTATCGAATTAGTAGAAAAGAGGTATGATTTAAGGGTTGCAATGCAGAATTCTGATTTAAGGATTCTACCTTTATGGTTTAAAGAGATAAAACGGCCAGAAGGTAAAGTAGAAGGCTGGTTGCATATCTGTGGTAATTTTGACGAACCACAATTTGATGGGTCATTGATGATAACTAATGGTGCATTAAATAGGTATCCATTTGCTAAACGAGTAACCAATCTCAATGGACAGATTCGAATTGTCAATAATTGGATAGTCAGTAATTCTTTACAGGCAAAGGTTGGAGAGAGTATTTTAGTTATGCAAAGCACCACACCATTTACATTAAAAAGTATAGATGTTAGTCTGAAAAACTCTCAGGAACCAGTGCCAATAAGTATACCTGGATTTTTTGAAGGCAATATAGATGTGAATATACAAATTAAAGGAGATATTACCGCACCTATCGGCAGTGGCGAAATAAAAATAGTAAATAGCAGATTTACTTTTCCTCCTAAAATAAAAACAGAAGAAGGCAGGATGCAATGGGATAGGATTATGATTACTGCGGATAAGAATGTTAAATATTATAACGAATATGTTGATGTAACGATAAAAAGAAAGGGTAGTTGGCTTACAGTATCCAACAAAGGAGATGAAATTTGGGCACAAGGTATCATCTATGCCCAATCAGGTGGACGGGTCAATTATCTGGGCAAATTTTTTACGATAAAAAAAGCTTCACTTGAATTTAGAGAAGGCAATATTTTCCCTTATCTCTCAGGTTATGCAACCACCAGGCTGGATAAACGCCGAATTGCATTAATTTATGAAGGTTATCTAACTGAGGCAAAACCTATACTCCAGGCAATTGGCGGTTATCCACCGTTGAATGAAGAACAAATAATCAACGCCTTAGTTATTGGAAATACTGAATATCTGGGAACAACTGACCAGGAGACTATTCTAAGACTGGGATTTGAACAGGTCGTGGGCAAAGAGGTTGTTTTCACCTTGTTAGTCCCGCTTGAAAAACAACTCAGTCAACTTATAGGTATGGATGTCGAGATTAAAACACAGGCATTAAACCGCCTTTTCCAGGAATCTGTTCAGGAAGAGGTAGAAGAACGAAAAACATCATCTATATTTGAAGAGAGTGAATTTAAGATAGGAAAGTTTATCTCTGATGATGTTTATCTGACTTATCGCGGCATATTAGAACCATGGGAAGAAGAAGAATTCGCTCGACTTAAACTTAAACAAGAATTAGGATTAGAATACTACCTATCCGGAAACACATCTCTAAAATATAAATTTACCCCAGAGGGTGTCTGGGAAAAAGGGAATGAATACGAGGTGAGAATAGAACGAGAGGTAAGGTTTTAAGTAACTATTCACCGCACAGACACAGAGACACGGAGAATAATTTTAGAAAAAGCACGGACAGAGCAAATAATTAGGGCTGAAATAGAAGTTCATCACATTTAATTTTGGGATACAACAACGAAAAATACGAAAAAAACATTCTTTATTTTTCGCATCTTTCGGGCCTTTCGTTGTTTATTACCCCTCTTTGAAAGATGAAATTATGAGACTTGTCCTTTAGATTCTTATCAGTGTCTCTGTATCTCCGTGGTGAGATGAATGGTTACGTAAAGATAAGGTCTTCTGTTTATGGTATAAATAACCGACATTTAATCAGCCCTAAATGATGAAGAATGTATTTAATCAGCGTCATCAAGGTTTTTATCCCGTAAATGATACTTACTTTTAAATTGACCGAAGAGGCATCTTTAAAATATTTAGTTGTTACTGGAATTTCTGCAACCTTAAATTTAAAATGGACGGCTTGAGCAATTATCTCGGTATCAAAGACAAAATCATTTGAGTTGCGTAAAAAAGGAACGGTTTCAAGAAATTTTCGGCTATAGGCTCTATAACCAGTATGACATTCAGAGAATTTCATCTGAAATACAAAATTCTCAATAGCGGTAAGAAATTTATTTGAGATAAATTTATAGAGAGGCATTTTGCCTTCTAATGCCTTGCCTTTAATTAACATTCTGGAGCCTAAAACCATATCTGCCTTGTTTTCTTTGATTGGTTCTATAAGTTGAGGTAGAATACTGGGGTCATACTGACCATCTGGGTGGAGCATAATGACTATATCTGCTTTTTCTCTTAATGCCTCCATATAACAAGTCTTTTGATTTCCACCATAGCCAACATTATGTGGGTGAGTAATTACCTTTAAATTAAGCTTCTTAGCTACTTGAGTTGTTTCATCTTTACTGGCATCATCAACTAAGATAATTTCATCTGCTATTCCTTCGGGGATTTCCACATAAGTCATATTAAGGGTTTTAGCCGCATTATAAGCCGGCATAATTATGACAACCTTTGGTCTGGTATTATTTTCCATCGTGATAGATATTACTAAATTTTTTAGTAGATGTCAAGGAAAATTTCGCGTAACCATTCAGCCACAGAGTTCACAGAGAATTAGAAAAATTAGCCACAAATGGACACGAATTAACCTCTGACATTCGATAAATGTAGTGCGAACCTTTAGGTTCGCTTTCCTGCTTGCCAGAAGCGAGGCTAATGGTTTTTGCAAAATTAACTTCCACTTTTCTGGAATACCATAAAATAAATTAAAAATCAAACATCAAAATGTAAAATTACAAATCAAAAATCAAAATATTCTCCAGCTACTTTGTTAATTTACAAGTATTTTTGCATTTTGCATTGTAATTTTGATATTTGCATTTTGATATTTACATTAAAGTTCTTCTTGCTATCGCTCTCCCCAAAAGAGGAACCTATTTATGAAAAAGCAATAAGCCTCGCACTACAAATCTTTTTATTATGCGTGTTTATTCGTGGTTATATATTCCCTCTGTGTTCTCTGTGACTCTGTGGCTATATCTTGAACGGTTACAATTTCGCGTAATTATTGGAAGATTGGTTAAAGTATTTCCTTTAACCTTCGTGTCTTATAGCGGTTATTAACTGGAAGTTTACATAGGATAATACCCATAAATAAGGCATAAAAATAATCGTTCCGTTAGGAACATAATATCGGTAGGAATAGATAGACAAATCAATCAGTTCCGTAGGAACGATATATTGGTAGAAAATTTATGGAAAGCCATTTACCGATATATTGTCCCTATGGGACATTAAATGAAGGATGAGGTAGAATTTTCGGTGGTGTCTGAAAATAACTCTAATAGTGAAATCTATGCAGATTTGGTGTCCAAAAGGGATTTCCTCCAAAGAGCAAAATGCAAAACTCGTTTATAGTTTATGGTTTATAGTGTATAGTTTATAGTG
>JBFLYA010000038.1 GCA_040757115.1 bacterium
CGCGTATTGATTTCTCGCTCATTTGTACTCCTAACGATAAAGTTCAGGTGCGGCGGGGAGAATTACCACAAAAGTTTGATAGCAAGATAAAACTTTGAGAGACCACAAAACTCTGACCACGGCACAGCCCCCCGCCGTCAACTGCAACACAGGGTTAGACAAAAGCTTTGACTCGCTGTCTTTTCCTTTTCCTCTGCCTCACCGAATTATTGTGCATTCCACATTCACGGCCAGAATAGTTCCTTTGAGGAAAATTACTTGGAAAGGACCTCTTGGCTCTCGTTTTAATTTTATCAATAATTAGCTATTATGTCAAGACTTTTATCCGAACATATGAATGAGTAACTAACCCCTTGAAATTGCTATATGTTTGGGGAAAGGGGAAGTCGTATCCAATTTTACTCTAAAGAAAAAATTTAAAAAAGTGCTTGACTTTTATATGGTAGTCTGACCCTAACTCTCCTTTTCCCGTTTTTAAGGTGCGATCCCTCAACTCCATCTTGCCCCTTTAGTCGCGGGATATCCTCCTGCTCTATGCTCTGTACCATCTCCTCAACGGTCGAAGATATAGCTCTCACGATGTGACTGAAAAGATCTTGTCTGAAAGTACACCAGGGATTTCTTCCGTTGGAGTGACTCTGTGCAAACCAATTTTCAAACCGGCAACCGCCACCGCAAAGAAAGAACCATCTGCACGAGGTGCATTTTGAGGATGGAAGAGAGAGATTTTTCCTGGTCGCCACAACCTTCGGTTGCATCAGTATTGTGTCGATCCCTTGTGACTTCACTTTACCCAGAGCGAAATCAGGCACACCCAAGAAGCGAGCACAAGGATAGACAGTGCCATCGCGGTCAATACCTGTAATGATTCCGCAACCATGTTGAGCAAATGTACAGTCCGAAGGACTACCCCCTAATAATCTCTCGATGATACCAACGAAAGTCCTCACAGGGATCCGTCCATCAAACTCGCCGTACCAAAGGTCAAATGCTCTTTTGAAGAAGTGCAGAAGTTGCCTGGAAGATGGAATGAAAGTGGAGGAGCCAAGTCGGTCACTACATATGCTAAAGTCAAACCCATACGGCGCCGCTTCGGTCAGAAAAGAGTAAACGGTCTCAGGATAATCAGCATTAATTTGAGATACAACACAGATAACTCCATATGGCAATCCAACATCTTGGCACAAGCGAAGCTTGTCCATCACCACATCAAATGTCCCACGCCCGTTTGGGAATCTGCGGAGACGGTCATGAAATTCCCTTGGCCCGTCAAGGCTTGTGCTTAGTTGGAAGTCATAATGCTTGAGCCATTTCGCCATTTTCTTGCTCAATAGCGTCAGATTTGTCTGGATGTGGTTGATTACTTTGGTCCCCTCCGTCGACGCAAAACGCTCTTGGAACTTCGCCACTCTTGAGAAGAAATCCTGTCCAGCGAGCAAAGGTTCTCCGCCGTGCCATGTATACTGAACGACTCTGGCTGAGTTCACTGTGGTAGCGATTACATTCGTCAAGATTTCCTCACTCATCACGTCAAAAGCGCGTGTACGATGACGGATATCTGCATGATAACAATAAGAGCACGCGAGATTGCAACACGCACCAACAGGAGCTATAGTGAAAATGGCCTTCTCCGGCCTTTCATCCATATGACTTCTGTCAATAGGTTGCGAGCCTATCACGTGATGCATCATATTATTGGCTCTTGATTTCATTCAGTTTTCGGACAAGCACCTTCAAGTCGTCCACAAGAGATACATTACCTTGCTTCACTGGCGTTGATTGAAAAGCGATATCTGTGCATTTGACGTCACAGTGGTACGAGATCCGAGATTCCCTTTGATCTTTTACACGGCTAAGGATGAACTCAACTGCTACTTGGCCAGTAACTTTGCTCATGTTCACCTCCTTTTCTGTTTTGAATGCTCGCGGATAAAATTGAGTATTGATTTTATTGGTGTTCACACACCTCGAACCTTCTCTTCACCCCAAGACCTCCCCAAAATTCACTCCTTTTCTATAACCAATCCTTATTCCTATCATTGCTCATGATTTTCTAATCGGATAGGTCGAAAAGTTTAAATCATTTCTCGTTTTCTCTGTTCGACTAATGCTCTTGCTTTTTCAGGGTTTGTGCTATTTGATGACTCAGAGACTACTACGCCCTTTGGGCTGATATATCTTATCCACCAAATACCATCACGCTCAAACACACATTCAAATTTTATCTGCATAATTAGAGATACACCAGCTTCTTTAAGTTTATGCACTAAATTTACAATCAGCGATTTTTCAACCACATCAACTTCAAGTGATTCAATTAAATTTGCTGATATGTTTACAATATCGCTTTTGTCATCAGATTTAATTACTTCATGCATTTTTGATGTTAAAACAATACCATACTCATCTTCTATTATCATTTCAATGGCATATATAAGCTTGTCTTCTTTAATTCGGATCCCTTTAGTTGCGGGCTTAAGTAGAAGACGGAACAGATTTTAGTGGGGTATATCAGATATAATATGTCCAGTACCTCCTTATACTTTCTTCCCCCAGAAACTTCTATATATAACCCAATCATTTTTTTAGCATCTAATCCATCAATATTGTCAAATAGGCTTCTCATCTTTACCAAACACTCCTAACTCTTTTGGTCTAGCAATTGTTTGATTTCTTCTATAAGTTTTTCACTGTTAACTGTTTTCTGTCCTATCTGAGCTTTTAGCCATTCCTCCCGTTTTTCAATCTTTTCTGTTTCTTTTTTAAGCACTCTTAAGTCCTTGATTGTAACTTCGTTGTTTGAAAACTCCTCAGGACCAATAATAACAGCTATCGGAATTGAACATTTATCGGCATATTCAAGTTGTTTACCTATCTTTTGTTCTTTTCCAATATAAACCTCTGTATTTATGCCTTCTTCTCTGAGACGATGCCCAATTTTCATATATTCAACCATCTTTTCCTTTACCATAACCGTGATAAAAACGTTAGCCACAGAGGGTCTGCTTTCAGATGGAGCACATTTCTTCATCGCATCAAAAATACGGTCAACCCCTATAGACGCACCTGTGGCTGGAATTTCTTTACCGAGAAATTGTCCAATTAACTGGTCAAAACGCCCACCACCCATTACACTGCCAAACTCTCTTGCATCAAGAAGAATTGCTTCATAGACAGGTCCAGTATAATAGTCAAGCCCTCGTGCTATGCTCAAATCAATAGTAACTTTATCATCAGGAATTTCCAGAGCAGATAGATATTTATTAATTTCTTCTAACTCTCTTATTCCTTTATCTGCAGTAGAAACTCCTTTGAAAAACTCTGTCACTGAAGTTATAGCTTCATTTCGGGTATTCTGAGGAAGTAAAAGGAATTCTTCAATTTTCAATATCTGGTTCACCTCAAGGTTAAGACCTTTTATCTCATCCCCTGAACTATCAATTCTCCCTGCCCCTAATTCTTGCTTTACTGCTTCGAGTCCTTGTTTTTCCAATTTATCAATGACTTTAAATACAGAATGGCTCGGTTCTACAGGAATGTCTGCATATTTAATTAAACTATCTATAATCTTTCTATTGTTACATCTTATCCGAAAATCAGTTAATCCCAGAGCATTGAGGGAATCATACATAGCTAATATTATTTCTACATCAGCTATCATCTCACTCGTGCCAACAATATCAATATCAAATTGGATAAATTCCCGAAATCGGCCAGGATCAGGTTTATCACATCTCCACACAGGTTGAACCTGATATCTTTTAAATGGCTTAGGAAGTTGTGGATATTGAGCAATAACTCGTGAAAGAGGAACTGTTAAATCAAATCTTAGACCGACCTCATTTCCATCTTTATCAGTAAAGGTATACATTTGCTTATTAATTTCTTCTCCTCCAAGACCTAGTAAAGTTTCTTTGTATTCAAGAGCAGGAGTTGCAAGTGGAACAAAGCCATATAATTCATATACTTTTTTAATAGTGGAGAGTATTTGGTCCCGCACACGCATTTCTTCAGGCATATAATCACGAAAACCCCGTAACGTTTTAATAACTCTACTACTCATTTTTTTACCTCCAAAAATTTGGTACCGGCGATGGGATTCGAACCCATACCTTCTGATCCACAGTCAGACACTCTAACCAGTTGGAGCTACGCCGGCATTTACTGCCAACTCACCATATTACATTCTATTTTGTATCACTTTAAGTACTTTTTTAAGGTACGAACTTGTTCAGTGAATACTCAATAAAGTTAAAAGCCCAACCTCTTGTTTTTAGACTCGAAATTAAATTAGAAACATCTTTACCATTAACAACGACATCAACTATATACCACCCTTTTTCTGTAATAAATGGTAAAATAACTTGTGGATATTCTTGGGGAAGTATCCTTCGAACTTTCTCTATATTTTCATTTTTAACAACCATTTTTAGTCCCACCATTTCCTCAGCACGAAGAGCGGCATTAAGAAAAAGAATTATATTATCTATTTTTTTCTTTTTCCATTCATTCCTCCATGAATCTTTGTTTACAATAACCTGTACATTTGATTCAAGAATTGTTTCAATTTCAATGAGATTATTAGCTCTTAATGATGCACCTGTCTCTGTAACCTCCACAATGGCATCTGCAAGATAAGGTGGTTTTACTTCCGTTGCACCCCATGAGAAATCTACCGTTGCCTCAACGCCTTTAGTCTTAAGGTATCGTTTTGTGAACTCAACAAGTTCAGTAGCAATACGTTTGCCTTGGATGTCCTTTATTGACTTTATATCTGAACTCGATGGAACTGCAATAACCCATCTCACGGACTTGAAACCTTCCTTTGCATATTTCAAATCTGCAACTGTTTCTACATCTACATTTTGTTCAAGAACCCAGTCATAACCTGTAAGTCCACAATCAAGATGGCCATCCTCAACGTATTTTGGCATCTCCTGTGCTCTAACAAGCATTGATTCTATCTCAGGATCATCAAAAGTAGGGTAATAGGAACGATTAGATATATTTATATGATAACCTGCCTTTTTGAATAGCCTTAATGTCGACTCCTGAAGACTTCCCTTAGGAAGACCAATCTTAAGTACATTGTTACTCTCCATACATATTCACTCTCCACAAAGATAATTTTAATTTCAAATATAATAGCATATAGAATATCTAAAAGTCAAGAACTTTTTTCAGAAATTTCCCTACAACGACACTTAGCAACTTCTCATACAATATATTGTAGCCCATTCATATTTATAGTGCTGTATTCCTATAGCTTGAATAAGGTTATACAATTTAACCGCAACAGGCATGCCATGAAAATGTCCTACACTGATAATATTGATAAATTTATTATCTTCGGTATTTGGGAAAATTAAAGGATTATCCGTAACACTGTTTGTCTCAACTTCAAGAGCTCTACGGGTTTCCTCTATTAAATCATAACATGTACCCAATATTTGAGCGGCACATCGAATGTTATAAGGATCCTGAACCTCACCATCAATATCAAAATCAGAATGAGCTTTGCGAATCGGAGAATCTTTCATCAGTTCCCAAACCCATTTGGAAACTTTCAATGCCCCTCGATGAGGTCTCAATTCATGAAACTCAGGATTAAAACAGGTATCAGCCCCAAGCATAACCTGTGTAGAAATGGCTGTTATAACCGTTGCACTTTTCAGGATGTCTATCATCTTAAAATAAGCTAATATACCAAAGGCGGTGGAATATTGTACACCGTTATTTAATGCTAATCCTTCTTTCATTTCTAAAGAAATTGGAGTGAATACATTATTTGCTTTTTTTCGGTCTTTGTCTGATCCAACAAAAACATCGCCTTCGCCTATCATTGCCAGTGCAATATGAGACATGGGAGCAAGATCGCCACTGGCACCTACAGAACCGAATTTAGGAACTACTGGAGTAATTTTTTTGTTCAGCATCTCAATAAGTTTTTTTATAACTTCGGGACGGACTCCGCTGTACCCTTGTGATAAGGATATGACACGTAAAAACATCGCAGCTCTAACAACTTCTATAGGTGTAACATCTCCAACGCCACATGAATGGGAACGAATAAGATTATTCTGAAGTTCAGAATACCTTTGTTGAGGAACCGGAATATCAACATTATGCCCGAATCCGCGATTAAATCCATAGGCAGGTTTTGGATTCTTTATTATTTCATCTATTACATCTTTTCGTCTTTTTTCAATAATATCAAGTGCTTTGGAATCTATCTCAATTTCACTTCCATACGCTACTCGCCAAACATCATCTAATGAAACCTTTTCTAATATCCTCTTATCTCTTACTTCTTCCGCTATAGCTTTAATATATACTTTATCCATAATTATCCTCCTCTCGTAGTTGGGTAGGATTCTGGTGCGGTTTGGTTTTATGCCCTCGTTTCCAGAGTCCCCCTAAAATTCCGTGCATTAGGTTTTCTCCAACACGGCTTTAAGTAATAGGCATTTATCTATTCAATCAATGTCTTTCTCATCCTAACGATAGAGTTCAGGTGCGGCGGGGAGAATTACCACAAAAGTTTGATAGCAAGATAAAACTTTGAGAGACTACAAAACTCTGTCCACGGTACAGTCCCCCGCCGTCAACTGCAACGCAGGGTTAGACAAAAGCTTTGATTCGCTGTCTTTTCCTTTTCCTCTGCCTTACCGAATTATTGTGCATTCCACATTTACGGTTTGGTATAATACTTTTATATTTCAAAGATATTAAAAAAGATTTATAAAAAGTCATCCAGACTACCTGATATATGATATAATAGAAAAGGGTTGTCTTTTTAGACATTGCCCCAAACATTTATCTAAAGGAGGTAGTCCGGATGAAAAAGATTCATAACAAACAAAAAAGGAAAAAAGTCAAAACCCACATTCAGAAACCTAAAGGCAGCAGGTTTACTGAAGAGGTCAAACAACTTGAACCTCAAAATGTGGGCGTTATTCCCATCGATGTCCATAAGGATAAACATCAGATTCTTATTTGTGATTACTACGGTAAAATCCTTAAGGACGAGTTCTCTATACCTAACACCTTAACCGGTGTTCAGGTTCTCTTAACTCATATCTGTGAGGTAATAGACAAATTTAATCTCAAAAAGGTCTATGCGGTTATGGAATATACCGGCAAATATCATCAGAATTTGGCTAATAAATTACGACAACACAAAATCTCTGTTGTTTTTGTTCTCCCCAATAGCACTTACCATCTCCGTCAAGGACAGATGAATTGGGCTAAAACAGACTCTATTGATTTGTGTGCCATTGGCCAAGCATTTGTTAATGGTTGGGTATCCTCTTGCCCTCCTCTTGATGATTTCTATCAAAACTGGCAAACACTAACCCGAGCCAGACGCGATGAGGTTAATCTTCAAACTCAAGCCAAAAACAGAATTACTGACCTCTTACACGACTTAATGCCAGGATGCCAAGAATTGTTTGCTAACTTCTGGGAACATAATGCTCCACCTGTCCTTCTATCCCTTGCTCATTCTCCAGAACAACTCCTTAACCTCAATCGCATCACCTTAATTCAACAACTCTCAAAAGCAAAAGTCCAAAAACCAGCAGAGCTCGTTGACAAACTCCATATCTGGGCTAAAAACTCTCTTGGTACATCCTCAAATCCCTCAGCCAAAATCCAGCAGCTCAAAATCCTTTGGCAACACTTCCTTAACTATCAGAACAATATTCGTTCCTATAATATCTCCATTGCCCAATATCTGTCTCAAAATCCAGCTCTCCTCTTCCTCTCCATCCCCTGGGTAAATGTCCCCAGTGCCAGTGAATATGCCTCTGAAATAGGACCATTTGACAACTTTACCTCTCCTAAACAAATTACCGCTTATCTTGGTCTGGCTCCTAAAAAGTTTCAGACAGGTAAGATTTCCTTTGAAAATGGCCCTATTACCAGAAAGGGTAAAAATCGTGGTCGAGCTGACCCCTACTCCCCTCCTACTCCTCACACAGATTTCAAGGTTTAATTCCTATTATGCTCCAGATTGAACACGGCGAGCAGATAACCAGCTATTAAGTGACTTTTGGCTCTCGCCACTGTGCCGTCCCGCTATCAATCCATCAATACCAATATGTTCGTCAAGGTCAGGCCACTCAATTGCATATCCATCTCCCAATAATTGCCAGTTTTGCCGCTCACTTGGTGAAGCATAGAATAATCGTGGATACCAGGCAAGTGGGACAACAATACGCCGTCCATCTGTCAGGTCCACTACCAATTCCTCATCTGTTACTGTGACTCCTATCGCTATAGGTTCTACTTCAAGCACCAAAGTATTCATACCACGCCTCCAAAAGAGTTGATTCATGCTCTACTACAAGACGAGCAATCTGATTTAGTTCGTGTCCAGGAAAACCCCGGTTTTTCACCAAGGAAACAGGAGTTATCCAAAACTTGGCGATTCGACGGTCCCGCTTTACATGAATATGGGGTGGTTCACCCTTATCGGAACTAAAGAAAACAAATCTATATGGGCCATCTTCGAGAACAGTTGGCATAATCGCCTCTCCTTATATCTCTTGTATAATAAGTTTTACTGGTTAATTTCCAAGTGATAACAGGTTGTCACTACTATGGGCTAACGATAAAGTTCAGGTGCGGCGGGGAGGATTGCCACTAAACTTTGTAAGCAAGACAAAACTTTGATAAACCACAAACTTTTGAAAAACAGTTAGCCCCCCGCCGTCCACTGCAACGCCTGGTTAGGTATAATACTTCTCACTGCAATTCTCTTTTCTTCCCTTGCCGGAGAACTATTGTCCATTCCATAATCAAGTTTAACCCTAAATCTCTCTCATTTATTCTAACAACTCTTGCTTCAGTCGCAGTGAACGAAACGAACAGTTGTCTGCAAGTGTTTGCTATCTGATTTTGTAGATTCCTTGTTGGTTTCATATTTTATTAATTTACTTAATCTATCTTTAGTTGCTTTTTCTATCTTAGAAGCATCAGTGTCATTAAATTTAATTTTATAATGTTCAGCAATTTTCTTTAGAATAGAGTTATCCATTTCTTTAAAAACCTTATTTGTTTTAATAGCATATAAGACATAAAGTTTTTTGTTTTGCTGGACATCTTCTATGTTGATAAGGGGGGATAAGTTCCCATACAACCACGCATTTTCAGGATTGAACAGATTTTTCAGTGCATAAAGATAGGAATATTTATAAAGATTCTCCAATGTCACCACAATTCCGTTGGGATGCTCTCTTGTCATAAAAGAGGCATTTTTCTTTAAAGAATTAATATCTCTAAATGAGTAATAATACAAACCAATAGGAGATTTCTGAACATCATTTTTGCGCGGAGGATATTTATTGATATATCCGTCAGTAGTTTTAAAATCGGATAAAACAAATGTGTTGGGACTGCCTAATATATTAAATCTGAAATTCCTGATATAATCAAATGTCATTCCATCTGAACATTTTTCATAAAGAGATACTAATATCGGAAATTTTCCTATTCCTGTTCCATGGAACAATGCGCTGGAAAATATTTCGCCTTTTATTAGTTTGTAGTTATCCTTAAAATCTCGCAATCTCTTAAAATTAGTCTCTTTTATTAAATATGATAGCGGATGCAGCACACAAACAATATCAGCATTGAGTTTATGATATGATTTTAAGAATGAAACCCCTATATCTCTATCGTATAAGTCTTCATCGCATATATTTTGCCCCTTCTCGCCGTTTCTGAATTCTGATGTTGTATCGTTGTAAGGAGGATTGCCTACCATTATTAAAAATGCAGAGGAAGAAATTAAATATTTATCTCTATTAACTCCCTTTAACGAATTTGTCTGAAAAATATTATGTTGATTAAAATGTTGCTTGAGAAACTGGCAGGCTTTTAAATCACAATCCGCTATCCGATAATTATAATTTTTGAGACCAAATATAAAAGCCCCACACCCCCCGGCACTATCAAAAACAATACACTTTTTTCCTATGTCCCTTAAGTAAGGGATTATAAATTCATGAACCTGTTTGACAAGGACATCAGGAGTATAGTAACTGCCTAATTGAATTCTTTCATTTTTTGTTAGGTGTTCTGCTAAATGTGCTTGCATAATTATCACCTGCTGATAATCTCAAGAAGTATTTTAAGGATTTCAACAACATCATGATTGTGCCGTTTGGATGCCATTCCAAAAACCTTCATCATACATATAAGATTTGAGATATTGGCATTGCTGATTACATATTCAAGTTTATCAGTAGGAACAGATGATTTACCAAGGAGGATTGAATAATTCCTAAATGATTTTAATGGTATGCAAAAATAAACCATTGGTTGAACACCAGTAGCATATTGTTGTTTTTGAATAGATATTTCTACTTGTGTTCCATCTAAAGTTTCAATCATAAACAGTGTCGGCAAATTAATACTCGTTTCTTCAAAATTTATTCCATTTATAGTTAACTGTGAATGGTGTTCAACGGTTATGGCTTTTTCATCTATAAAACTTTTGTAATTACTTATTTCCTTAAGCAGGTTTTGGATTTCTTCTATAGAGACAAATTTTAATTCCATAGCCTTATAAAATATTTCCGATAATTCATAAGGATATTTTGTTTTTCCGTTACTTCCAATAAAATGCTTGTTTGTTAATTTTGTTCCTTTTTTGCCTGCTTCAACATCGTTAATAGGGACATCATAACCTATTTGCCATTCCAAGTATGTTTGGTCATCAAAAGTCCCTTCTCTTGTCGAAAAGGTTTCACCAAAATCTAATCTATTTTGTCTTTTCTTAAATCTGAATTTGCCGGCATTAGTAGCGGGGATAGTTAATAAAATATTGTTTTCTTTAATTGCATAATCCATTTTTTATCTCCCTATTTTATGGTATTTCTTGATTCTTTTATAGCTGTTCTCAATGCCCATTGGATTCTTTCAAGAGCAATTTTATAATATTTTTCTTCAATTTCAAAACCAATAAATCTTCTATTAAGCTGAAGACAGGCTACGGCAGTGCTACCGCTTCCTATGAAAGGATCCAAAATTAAGTCATTCTCTTTTGTGAACATTTTTAATATCTCTTTTATAAAGTGTTTGGGTTTCGGTGTCGGATGGTCTATATATCCTTCATCAGGTTCAACCATTTTTCCTGGGGTGTCAACAAATATATCTTTATTCCAGCGAATAATTTTAGGTTTTCCTTTTTTAAAGATAAAACAAGACATAAATTTAGTCAGGCCGATTGGAGATTTAACCCTTCCTTCAGGACAATACAAGATAATCTGCCAGAAATAATTAAATGGATTGTTCTCAAATAGTCGTGGCAAAAACTTTGTGCTAAAGAATGTAATAAAAAAACTATTGTCTTTTAGAATCCTGTTGCATTCTGAAAGGACATTATAAAAAAGACTTAAATCAGCATCGCCTCTGATAGCATCTTTTCTTAATCCATATGGTGGGTCAGTAAGCACGACATCTATCGAATTGTTTGGAATTAATCTTATCAGTTCCAAACAATTTCCACAAATTATGTTATCAATAAAATCTTCGGGATATTTAAGGTCAAATTTAATTATATTGCTGTTTTTTACCATTTTCATTTTAGTTCTTAATCCTTCACATTTGTAGCCTAACCATGGATTACATTCGACCCTTTCAGGGTCGAGTTTTGCGGGCGTTTATTTCCGTAGATTGCATCTACGGTTATTTAAAATTCGACGCTTTCAGCGTCAATAACCTAAAACCTAACCGCACAGGTCGCAATTTTTCTAATCTTCTAATCTCTAATTCACTAATTCACTAATTCGCTCATAAATCAATCGGCTCTATGTCAAATTTCGGTTAATAAGTGCTATAAGCGTTCAAGTAGTGTAAGAAAAGGAGAGTGAAAAATGAGGGGTGAAGAATGAGCAGTAACCATCTGAGTGTTGACACCTGATGGCTGAACGCTTACAACAATTTATTATCCTTTAACCACACCAAGTGGTCTTAATTTAGCTACTCGTCTGGCGATGCCGGCATTATGAAGGACACTAACTACCTGTGTAACATCCTTATATGCCTCAGGCATTTCTTCGGCTAATGTTTCTCTTCCAGCGGACCGAACCAATATTCCTTTAATTTTTAATTCTTCATCGATTGCCCTGCCGCGAGCCTGGTTTATGGCGGCGGTTCTTGAAAGCACTCTGCCGGCACCATGACAGGCAGTGCCAAATGCCTCTTCCATACCCAGTGCAGTCCCAATTAAAACATAAGAAGCTGTCCCCATATCCCCGGGCACAATCACTGGTTGACCTACACATTTGTAATCTTCAGGTAAGACAGGATGATTAGCCGGAAATGCCCGTGTTGCACCTTTGCGGTGGACACAAAGTTTAATCTTTTTGCCAGCAACATTATGTTCCTCAATTTTACCAATATTATGTGCAACATCATAGACTAATTCCATGCCTAATTCGGATAGTTTCATCCCCAATACCTGCTTAAATACTTCTCTGGTTAAGTGCATCAAGCATTGTCTATTTGCCCAGGCGTAATTTGCGGCCGCGGACATTGCTCCAAAATAAGCTTTACCTTCCGGCGAATTAAATGGAGCACATGCCAGCTGCCTATCGGGTAAAAATATCCCATATTTTCTTACCGCGTCACCCATTGAGTGTAAATAATCTTCACAGACCTGGTAACCCAGTCCTCTTGACCCGGAATGAATCATAGTGGTAATTTGTCCTTCTTGTAGTCCAAATACCTTTGCCACTGCCGAGTCATAAATTTTCTCTACTACCTGAACCTCTAAAAAATGATTGCCAGAACCTAATGTGCCCAGTTGTGCCAGCCCTCGTTCCATTGCTTTATGACTAATCCTATCCGGAGCCGCCATTGCCAGACATCCTTCTTCTTCGGTATGAGATAAATCCTCATTTATCCCATATCCTTTTGAAACAGCCCATTTTGACCCATTAATTAAAACATCTACCTCTTCTTTAGGTGAGAGTTTAATCATTCCTTTTGAGCCTAATCCGGATGGTATGTTATGAAATAAACTATTAATTAATATTGAAAGTTTAGCCTGAATATCTATCAGAGAGAGATTAGTTCGGACCAATCTTACCCCACAATTAATATCCGAGCCAACTCCACCTGGTGAGATAACACCGCCCTGCTCAATATCTGTTGCGGCAACACCGCCAATTGGCAAGCCATAACCCCAATGAATATCAGGCATAGCTAATGAGTATTTAACTATACCTGGCAAACAGGCAACATTTGCAACCTGCACTGGCGTATTATCTTTTTTAATATGGCTAATCATCGAGTCATCTGCATATATTAATCCTGGAACTTGCATCTCTCGCCGATAACTTTTCGGGATTCGATAACGATAATCATCAATTTTTTCTAAGGGTCCTTGATAACCAACTCCTTGTGACATCTTTATGTTTACCTCCTTTTATCAGAAGAACGCTCTCGGATAAAATTAAGCGGTAATTTTATTAGCCTTCGCACACCGCAAATTTTTCCTTCACCCCCACTTTTTAAGTAGAGAGTAGAAAGTAGAGAGTAGAGAGTAGGAATTTTGTTTTATTTACTTCCTATTTCCCGTTTCTTACTTCCTATTTTTATCCGAGAGGCTTCCAGAATAACTGCCTTCTATCTTCTACCATGTTTGCTGATTAGATTTAATATAATTTAACCATCGACCTGTCAATTCTGGCAGGCTTTTAATCTCTGGTGAATAGGCATTTTCTAATGCCTTATTTAACTCCATACCTTCCTTTAAATTCTTGCAAAAGGCATAAAGTTTTCCTCTTCCATGCACATCTATCAGGTAAGTTACGATACTTAAAGATTCGGTGTACCACAGATGGATAATCTCAATTTTATTCTGTTGTGAGATGTCAATCGCGGTAAGTTGGTCAGCAGTGAAATATTTTCCTCCTCTTATCTGGTCAAGTATCTCTTGATAATTATTTATGTATGTTTTGCAAAACTTATTCTCTTCATACACGGCTAATCCCTCGGCAAGCCATTTAGGGAAATTGGGGCTAAATTCCATAAAGTCAGCGAAGATTAAATGAGTTAATTCATGAGGAATAACGGCATCAATTAGGTTTTCGGCATCTTTATGGGAGTAAATTGAGCGGGTTTTAAATTCACTGTATCCAGATGACCAGGTAGCTTTACCTGTCGCCTTAAAATAATCCTCCGGGGTATCAAAAACATAAATAGTAACCTTATCCTTTAACCAGAATCCAGCATCACCAAATCCTAAATCTGTTGGTATATCGTAATAGATTTCTACTTTAGCTACAATATCATCCGCTAAAATTGCATCACTGGTATAAATGATAAAGTGGGATGTCTCTCTTTTAACAGCTAATTGATATGCTGGTTGTGTAGTAGCAGTACTAAATTCAGAATTTATTTCCGCAGAAGATAACCTGTCAACTGGCACTTTAGTTCTTCTATACATTTCTTCTCGTTTCGTAACGCTATTAATTGCCCAGCAGGCGACGACAATAATCACGATTAAAGATAACCAGACATCTAATCCTATCCATCTTTTCCATCCTCTTCCCTCACGATGCCTATGCATAATCATATATCTTTCTTCTTCAGGACTTACATCAGCCTTTTTAGATGATTCCTTTCGAAATACCGCATGGCATAGATTACAAAATAATGCTTCATCTGGATTGTTATAACCACATTTTGGACATTGCATTTCATTATTCCTCTTTATACTTCATCATCCAGGACTTTTAAAGATTTGTCAAGTGGATGACCCAGAATTTTCGGTGGTGTCTGAAAATAACGCTAATAGTGAAATCTATGCAGATTTGGTGTCCAAAAGGGGATAAGGAAATAAAGGGAGATATGGAGATTATTCATTGTAATTTGCAAAATTTTAGAATGAATTTATCTCCTTATCTCCATAATCCCCATATCTCCTTTTCTTACACTATTTCAACCTTTATGCTAGATTAAGACACCACCGAATTTTCTAAAATCTTATATATTCTATATCCAACTTTTTCTGCCAAAAATTTATATTCTTTTTCAACCCTATTAATATCAATATTTCTTAGCCTTAGATCTGGCTCGCCAATAATGAAGTAATCAATATCCCATTTTTTGATACAATCTAATATAGTTTCCATATTTTCATTAGGAGTAAAGAATCCTTTTCTACCAGTCCAATAAGCAATGGCATGGGCATCGCAAATCATAATCTTTTCATCTGACCCTGTATTATCTTTAATCCAGGAATATAATTTTTGTTCTGGAATCTCCTTTTGGCTGTATCTGTCATAAACAACATATATAGACTGCAAGATTAAAATAATACCGATAAGAGAAATAAGTATTTTTCTATTTATGATTATATTTATTCCAAATATCCCTAATAATACACAATGTGATATTAAAAAGCCTGTATATCCTGCCCGGGGTCCCGATACACATAAACAGATTATCAATCCTAAATAAAATAAAGATGGAATTAGTTTTGTTGACCATTTGATTATACCATAGAGGACTACTATCAATAAAGGGTATGATAGAAATCCTGCAAGTGCCGCATTTAGTCTTACAGGATTCCAGAGAGCCTGCATATCCCAGGTTGAAAATGTAATTGAATATGGTCTGGGCAAAAAGGTCAGGTAGAGACTCCCTATTTTAGTCTGAAGAAAGGTGATGGGATTCAATATAAATTCAAGATAGGATTTAAGTGTTGGAGGATTGAGGGTCAGGAATTCTTGCCATGTTCTCGTGATTGAGATATATTTACCAGATGTATGGACAGGATTCCCAAAGATTAAATAATTCCTTATGAGCCACGGAGATATGAGCAATAAAAAGATAAATATTGGATAGAAATATGACGCCTTTATTTGTATCTTCCTATTTTTTATAACCTCAAATATTACCTTCCTATCCCTAATTAATTCAATTAAAATTAATGATAAAATCAGGAATAAAGAAGCTGGATGTAAAAGATAAGAGCCAGCTCCTATAATTGCAACATAATTCCAGTCTCTTTTTAAATAAAGATAAAAAAGGCACAGGGAAAAATATACACAAGAAGAAGGACCAGTTATCTCAAAGGGACCAGATAGGAAACAAGGATTTATGGTTATTAAAAGTATAGTTGAGTAAATGGCGCAGTTTTCACTATATAATTTTTTAGCAATAAGGTAAATTGGTAAAAGTATTGAAACAATAAATAATACTAGAACCAATTTTGCCACTTCAAAAGATTGACCAAATATAGAGAAAACAAAACCTAAAATTAAATTAAATAGTGGCGGTCTATATTGGGCATAAAATGCCTTATCAATTCCTTGCCAATAACTCTCCGTAAACGGTAATACTACCCAGGCTTTATCGGTTAAGAAACTTTTTGCAAGCGAGATATGCCAATATGAATCCCCGCTTATGGGAAATTTTGATATCGTTGACACACTTGCGTAGAGGATTAAAGTTATCCCAAAGATAAGTAATAATTTTCCCGGGATATTAAAATCTGGTCTTCTAAAAAATAAGGTAATAAGAGACAAAGGGAAAACGGCTAATGACCACAGGATTGGAATTTTAAAGAGATGAAGAACAACAGCCAGTCCTGCATACATCAGGATAGAAAAGCCAAATGAAAAGCAAAATCTTTCTTCACCTTGAAATTTCTTGCTTGAAATCAAATAACCTGGTAGATAAAACAAAATAAATAGAATAAGTATCTGGATAATAAACATTTTAATATCTCCCTTATGTTTGGTAACTGGTAACTGGTAATTAGTTACCAATCACCAGTTACTAATTACCCCATTAACTCTTCTAATCAAAAATCCCTTTTCTCGTTAATGCCTGGATAAATCTATTAATTATAGGCAATCTTGACACTTTAATTGATTTTATCGCCTCTTCTTCCTTTATCATTACTTCCATCTCTATTTCTTGTAATTTATGAATATAGTTAGTCAAATACTCATCTTCCTTACCTTCACCTCTCTCCACAAAGACCTGTAACTTTTCTAATTCATCTTTATCGAGCCAGATACCGTGATTTTTTCTACAGTGGTCAATTATCACTCCTGAGGTATAGCTATAATTTACCCGTTCCATTAGATGTCCACAAATGGGACAGAGAAGAGTATCAACTAATTCATGGGGACGTGAGATTTTAGCGTCTTCTTTGTTTGCGGTTATTTCGGGAAAATGCTCTTGAGTGAACTTTTTCTCTCTGATTTTGAGTATTTGATAGAGTTCATCGCTATCACACCAGATACCACCGCAAATTTTACATATATCAGTTTTTACGCCTTCGTAATCTATCTCCATTAATTGCTTATGACATCGAGGGCAATCTTTTGTTCCTAATAAAACATCCTTCTCATGAGTCTGCTCTATTCTTTCTAATGAATTATCATGTTCTTCCATAACTATCTGAATCTTTTCTAACTCACCTTGATTAAACCATAATCCATCTTTTTGAGGACATCGGTCGAGTATAACCCCAGTATTAATGGCGTAATTAAACTTTTGCATCTGTGAACCACATTTAGGGCAGTTATGGATTTTACCTTTTCCTGCATCTACTCCAATAGACTGAAAGGTAGTAATTCTTTCTTCTTCACTAAAAGGTGTTTGTCTTCTATCTATTATGGGGCTTAATTCTCCATAATCTAACCAATTCCCGCCGCAGTTATTACAGGAATCAATCACTATCCCTTCATACTCCCTTTCTACTAATTCTGAATGACACTCTGGACAAATCATTTTTTATGCCTCCTTTTTTGCTATAGTTTCGTGATTTTTAGAAGATTGAAATCCCCTGAAAACACAAGGAAGAGGAATTATTGCAAAGTTATGGCTAAACCATGAGTTGCAAAAAATAGTGAGTGAATTACAAAATTCCAAATCACAAATTCCAAATTACAAATAAATTCCAATGACCAAAAATCAAAATTCCAAACAAAAGAAGGAGAAGTGCTTTTCAATGAGGCAATAGAATTAAAGAAAAGTTATATTCCCCTCTTGAGAGGGGTTAGAGGTGTGTCCTTCAATTATTGAAAAACCTAAATCTGACATTATTGAGCAAAATATTCAACTCCCTTTAACAAAATTGATAAAGCAATAGGTTTTGGAATTTGGTGCTTGGAATTTATTTGGAATTTGTTATTTGAAATTTGGAATTTATATTGCAAGGTTATGGTTAAACCATGATGAATAAATTCACGAAACTCCAGTTTTTGGTAATTTGGTAACTAAATTACCAGTGACTAATTATCATTCACCAATGTCCTTATCTCTTATAATCTTCTGCTATACGCAGGTTAATACAATTTTGGATTTTCGATTGGATAACTCCAAAATCAAAAGTGACTTAAGTGGATACTAACTTAATAAATCCTTTTTTCCCAACCTGAAGGATTTTCGGCAAACTTAAATCTATTTCAAAATCTACCTGTGCTATTCTTTTTTGGTCTATTTTAACGCCTCCTTGCATAATTAATCTTCGTGCCTCACTTTTGCTTGGAGCTAATTTAGTCATAACAATAACCTCTATCAATCCAATAAAAGGCTTATTCACCTTGAATTCAGGTATTTCTTCAGGCAATTCCTTATCACGAAATATCCGTTCAAATTCTTCGTCCTGGCTTTTTGCTTCAGATTCATCATAATAGCACTTGACTATTTCCTTAGCTAATAGTTTTTTTGCCTCTTTTGGATGGAGTGATTTTATCTCATCTAAAGAAATATTTGTAAGCAATTCAAAGTATTTGGGCATAATGGCATCGGGGATAGACATCAATTTACCAAACATTTCTTTTGGAGAATCGAGGATGCCGATATAATTGCCGTAACTTTTACTCATTTTCCGCACGCCGTCAGTTCCTTCTAACAACGGCATCGTCATAACAACTTGCGGTTGTTGACCATAATTTTTTTGCAGTTGTCTTGCGACTAAAAGATTGAACTTTTGGTCTGAGCCACCTAATTCTACATCTGCCTTGACGATAACCGAGTCATATCCTTGAAGTAAAGGATATAGAAATTCAACAATGGTAATTTCCCTTCCTGCGGCATAGCGTTTCTCAAAATCATCCCGTTCTAACATTCGAGCAACCGTGTAGCAACCTGCAAGTTTCATTATTTGGGCACAATCAAGTTTTTCTAACCAGCGGCTATTGAAAACTACCTCTGTTTTATCTTTATCCAATATCTTAAATACTTGTTGTTGATAAGTTTTAGCATTTTGTTCAATTTCCTGAGAGGATAATGGTTTTCGGGTTTCATTTCTCCCGGATGGGTCTCCGATTCTTGCTGTAAAATCACCGATAATGAATATAATTTTATGTCCTAATTCCTGGAATTGGCGTAATTTTCGCAGGATAACCGTATGCCCCAGGTGAATATCAGGGGCAGTTGGGTCTGCTCCAAATTTTATACGGAGAGGTGCATTGAGCTTTTTAATAAATTCCTCTTCTGATATTATTTCTTCTACACCGCGTTTAATTTCGTCTAACAATTTATTATAACTATACTAAATTTTTTGCTTTTTGTCAAGTATAGTTTCGTGAATTTTTCCACCTGTGCAGTCGTAGGCTGTTAAATTAAGTTAAACATTTCGCTCCTACGGAGCTGAATTCTTTAAGGATTATCATAATCTACAAATATATCACTCCTAACGGAGTTTAAAAATATATTCAGCCCTGTAAGGGCGAGATGTTTATAGATTTATCGTCTCAACATCAAATTAGCTCCGTAGGAGCGATATGTTTATTGAGAAAGTTATAAATATTGTAACCGTTCAGGCTATATATCAAAAGTGTAAGAAAGGGGATAAGGAGATAAGAGTGATATGGAGATAAGATAATAGAAATAGATTGAAATTTATAGAAATAGGTAGAAATTGATTGTGGAAAACAACAAATTTCCATAAATTTCTATTAGTTTCTATTAATTTCAATTTTTTTAATAATATCTCCCTATCTCCTTAATCTCCACATCTCCTTTTGTTACACCACCTGAACGCTTACAAGTTCACATTAGTATTGTTGATAGTTGATGGTTGATAGTCTATGAAACTATCAACTATAAACTATCAACCCTGTTGCTATATCTGTTCTATGAGAAATTTTCGTTAATAACTTACTATTATGTATTTAGAGAACGCTATACTAAATACCTTGTCCACCAGGCAATAAAATGGATAACCTGGCGGATGAGGGATGCCCAGCAGGAAGGATACAGAGAGCATATCGCCGCTGTCATGGAAGCCAATAGTTGGGGTAGGCGTTTTTAAATAGGTAAAAAAACGATAAAGAATATAACGGAGGCAATTAGCATCACCTTAGATTGTTTGAACGAACAATTTTCTTTAGTCATTGTTTAGCCACCAGTAATCATTCCCGTAACCATTCCCAGCTTGTCGGCGAATATCATTATCCCGATGAGGATAAGCAGGATACCGCTGAAGATAGAAATTGGTCTTAAATAGCGTTTCATCCAGTTAAAATGGGTCAAAAAGGCAGACAGCCCTAATGAAACAATGAGAAAGGGGAGTCCAAGCCCTAAGGAATAAGATGAGAGGAGAATAATCCCTGAATAAACATTATCTGAAGTAGCGGCATAGATAAGAATAGCGCCAAGTATAGGACCTATACAGGGAGTCCAGCCAGAAGCAAAGGCTAATCCGACTAAGAAAGAGCCCAGATAGCCAAAGGGTTTGTTTTTAAGGTGGACACGCTTTTCTTTTTGGAGTAAGTTGAGTGGGACAAGGCCGGTTATATGGATGCCAAAAAGGATAATTAAGATTCCGCCTACCTTTTGAATAATAAGCTTATAAGTGATTAAAAACTTGCCGATTAAGGTTGCCCCTGCCCCTAAGAAGATAAAAATCAAGGAAAAGCCAAGAATAAATATAAGGGAATTAAAAAAAAGCCGCCTTTTAATCACGGTTTGATTTTCGTTCATTTCTTCAAAAGACAAACCGGTAATAAAAGCCAGATATGAAGGGATGACCGGTAAGACACACGGAGAAAAAAATGATAATAATCCGGCGATAAAGGCAATAATTATGTTTACATCTTGTGCTGTGCTGTTCATCTTGATTCCTTTCTAAGCCGCTTTGGCATCTCTATCCGATAAAGGTAATAATTCGGAGGCTAATTTAACCACAAAGGGCACAAGTAACCGTTCAGCCACAGAGGCACAGAGTTCACAGAGAATTAAGGGAATTAGTCACAAATGGACACGAATTAACCTGTGACATTCGATAAATGTAGTGCGAACCTTTAGGTTTGCCTTCCGGTTTGCCAGAAGCGAGGCTAAAACCTCGCACTACAAATCTTTTTGTTGTTCAAGGAGATTCGGGTTCATTCTCGTTAGATAGTAAAACATCTAACGGGATTCATTCGTGATTATATATTCCCTCTGTGTTCTCTGTGACTCTGTGGCTATATCCTGAACGGTTACGGGCACAAATGATTTTCACAAAGTCCACAAAGTGAAAAACTATCATTCTTTCTCCCACTATGGGGTGGTATATCGTATTTCTCGCACCGATTACCCCCTGTTCCACTTCATAGGGTTAAATAGTTACCTGATTTAAAAAGTTTTTTAGCAGGTTTAATCCGAGTGTCTGGCTCTTTTCAGGATGAAATTGGGTGCCAAAAACATTCTCTTTACAAACCATCGAGGTAAATTTTATCCCATAATCAGTTGTCGTCGCAATAATTGCTTCATCTTCAGGGTTGACATAATAAGAATGCACAAAATAAAAGTAAGAATTATCTGGAATGCCATCTAATAAAGATACTTTTGCCTCCTGTGCCTTCTGGATAGTATTCCAGCCAATATGTGGGACCTTTAGAGTTTCTGGAAATTTAAGGACATCTCCATAAAGGATATTTAATCCTTCGCACTCGCCATATTCATAACTTTTATTAAATAGCAGTTGCATTCCCAGACAAATACCTAAAAATGGCTTACCTGATTCTATGACCCTATGAATGATAGTATCAAGTTGTAAGTTTTTTAATTGAGTCATTGCATCTTTAAATGCACCTACGCCGGGTAAAATCACGGCTGAGGCAGTAACAATTTTAAGTGGAGAATTGGTAACTATCACCCTGCCACCCATCTTCTCAATCGCCTTTTGCACACTCCGTAAATTACCCATTCCGTAGTCAATGATTGCAATTGGTGTCATTTTTTCACCCCTTTCCAATATTGAGCTCTCTCAACATCTCCAGAGCTCGGATTTGACTGAAGTTTAAAAGCATTTTTGGTGGTGTCTGAAAATAACTCTAATAGTGAAATCTATTCAGATTTGGTGTCCAAAAGGAATTTCCTCCAAAGAGCAAAATGCAAAAAGCAAATATAAAAATTACATATCAAAATGTAAAATTATCTCTTTCCTTTCAGCGTTAAAATACTTGAAGCAAAGATATTACCAAATTCCTCCAACTCTTTGAGAAACCCTGTTACTTCCTCTTTGAAATTTGATTTGTAATTTTGCATTTTGATATTTATATTTGATATTTAATATTTGATATTTAATATTTATTTGTTGTCTCTCCCAAATCCTATTTTGCAGAACCCTATACACTATTTTAACCTTTATGCTAGATTAAGACACCACCAAATTTCCTACAAAAGTGTGGTTACAGAAATAACTCAAATCTTTCTTGAGGAGACAAATCCTTTGAAATCTCATTCCAGAGCCTGCTTAGATTATCCCTTAACCGCTCCCCGTTTTTATTAAGCACCTTCTTGATATATTCAGTTTCTTTATCTGGCAAATCTCTTTCTACATATTCTCTAAGGGTTTTATCACTCAGTATCTTGAGGGTATCATTATAGAGTTCCACAATATTCTTTATTATCCCGATACTCGCAGATTGCAATTCATCTGGCATATTATTTATGCTGTAGAGGAATCGAATAATTGGAGGCATATCAAGGATAGAAAGCTGGTTTTTGAAAACATCCTCAGTCCCTTGAATAAGAGTTGTCCCGAAGGCAATCAAGAGGGAATTGCAAGTGAATCTACGCAAACATTCTGCTTTTACTCTGAATAGAGAACCGACATTTGGTCTTATGTCTGGGGCAATCTGAACTGATGAATGCCATCCCCTAAACTCTTCTAAAAATATTTTAGGCAGTTGATTTATTGCAGGAGCTAAATGCGAAAGATATTTCTTAGAAAGACTTTCTTTTACTTCATTAAAGAGTTGCGGATTATAGAGAGGGACAGATTCAGTTAAAAAGGTTATTCGGCGTGTTTTCCACTCATCTGAATCATCTCTACTTCCAATCTTACTCAGGAGTTCATCCTTTGGGAATAGGGTTGGAAATCTTCCTTTCCCAAACCCTTCTTGACAGTCTTTTCTAAGTTTTTCAGACAACCCCTCAAGATGAACATCAATCCCTTCTTTATCAAACCAATTTGCCGTGTATATCATTGCCTTGATAGCCTCAGAAGATTGCTCTTTATCCTCAAAGATGGCAAAGAAGTCAGCATCAGAGGTTCTGCTTGCTTCAAGTCGGGAGAATGACCCACAAAGAATAACAGATATGTCTTTGTCTTTAAATTCAGTTAGAATTTTAGGAAGTTCAGATTGTGCCTTTGAGATTATCTCTTGCGAGAAAGCCATATTTGAAATAAGAGTCTCTGCTCTTCTTATCTTTGTTACTTTCACAAATTCTTTAAATCCTTGCAGTGATAGTTCAAATTGGTGAGACGCTTTTCCCCCTCCTTCTTGGGTTGCTTCTTCAAAGACAAGGATGGTTTCGTTTCCCATAGAGATTTTATCGCCAGAGGTTAATTTAGTCTTCTTTCCTTTGGTGCTCCTTTTCTCATTTATCTTTGTTCCATACCTACTCTTGTCCCTTATCCACCAGGAGTTATCCTCAAACCAGACTTGCGCATGCTCTCGAGTTACAGAATTGTCAAAAGACAAATCAATATCCACTTCGGATTCATCCGGTCTTCCAATAGTATAAGTATTACCTGGCGTTAATATCCACTCTCCTGGTAACCCCTCAGGAATCTCTTTCTTAGAAGATGATAATGAAATCTTTGCCGTTATATCCTCATCAGGTGGCTGAGTCGTCTTACCTTTATCTCCTGTTGATTCTTTACCTGGCACATCCTCCTGATGGTTTTTAAGTCTTTTAAGCCTTTCTTCAATCTCCTTAATCCGTACCTTTTCTTCCTTAATCCCATTCGTGATATGGACAGGGCAATATAAAGGACCAAACTTAGCCGCCTGTAGTTCTAACTCCCTGAGGTTCTCTTTATGGGTATTAAGCAGTTCATTCAAATGGATTATCTCGTCTTGCGTAGCCATAGTATTTTCTTGTAACCGTTCAGGCTATATATCAAAAGTGTAAGAAAGGGGATAAGGAGATAAGAGTGATATGGAGATAAGATAATAGAAATAGATTGAAATTTATAGAAATAGGTAGAAATTGATTGTGGAAAAC
>JBFLYA010000039.1 GCA_040757115.1 bacterium
TGTGGAAAACAACAAATTTCCATAAATTTCTATTAGTTTCTATTAATTTCAATTTTTTTAATAATATCTCCCTATCTCCTTAATCTCCACATCTCCTTTTGTTACACCACCTGAACGCTTACAATATTCCTAAACAAAAATATTGATTTTAAGGAAAGATTAAAGGGGAGGGCAAAGAGATATGGGTAGGATTTAAGGATGGGAGGTGTAATTATTACATAATCTCTCTAATCCTACTTCTGATGCGGGGTTAGAACAGGTCCGACCCTCGAAAGGTTAAAAAGGAGAGGTTTAAATTCAAAGAGGGAGGCAGTTTTGCAGTTTTTAGAAAATTCACCCCTCCAAAAACTACCCTTTCCTAAAAAACGACTTTTTCAACACCCTCAAAAAAAATACTTGACATATTGTCGGATATAATGTATAAATAATAGTAGATGTTCAGGGTGGGGTGTGAAGACTTTTTCAACACTCTCTTTTTACGGTTAAAATATAAAGTATACCTTGTACCTGCCCAATCTTGCAAAGAAAGGTGGTGAAAAAACATCCTCCAAAATTTATTGCCGGGCAATCGTATAAGGGAAAAAAAGTGTAAGCAAAGGGGATAAGGAGATAGAGGAGAGGAGGAGATATTTTTTAAAATCAATCTCCATATCTCCAATATCACCACATCTCCATTTTTACACAGACAAAAACTAAAAAGGAGGAAGTAAAAAAATGAAAAAGACAATAATTTCAGTGATGTTGTTAGTTGGGCTAATTATCAACCCTACATCTGCCTTTACAGCACAAATTTACAGTGCAGATGCTATTCTTACTCCAGCTGCTGGTAACCTTATGGGTGGTTTAGGGTGTTTTGTAGGTGGTGAGGTTCCGGGTCAATATGATTGGACAATAGGTAATTGTGTACCGGGTGGGACTCCAACAGATGATATGGTGTTTTCAACCAATGATGCAACTGGTTGGAAGGAACGGATGCGGATTACCAAGGAAGGCAACGTCGGCATCGGGATAACCGGGCCAGGAGCGTCGCTTGATGTGAGAAGCGGTAGTATTCACACAGCGGGGCATTTAAATTTCACCGATTCGGCTGGCACACTTTATACTGATAACTGGATTGGGATGGCGAATAATATAGATGGAGACTCAAAATGGCTACATATAGGTGGGATAACAGGCACAAAAACAGGCGAGGCTACTGCTTATCGAAGAATTGCTTTATACGCTGATAGAACATATTTCCCAGGCAACGTCGGCATCGGGACGACGGAGCCGAATTACAAATTAGATGTCGAAGGTTATGTTCAAGCACATGGATACTATACTGGTGATATTACCTTCCAAAAGGATGGAAAAGCGCTGTGGAGAATGTTTGAAGATGAAGAGGGGTTGTACTTAGAAAGCCTTAAAACTGGTAAGGTTTACAGATTTGTGTTGCAAGAGGTAGTTGACAAGTAGTAGGAATTAGTAATTATCAGCAAAACTGGTGGTAATCTCAGAATTCAGGTCTCGAATTTTGGTGGTGTCTGAAAATAACTCTAATAGTGAAATCTATGCAGATTTGGTGTAAAAAAGGGGATAAGGAGATAAAGGGAGAGATGGAGATTATTCATTGTAATTTGCAAAATTTTAGAATGAATTTATCTCCTTATCTCCATAATCCCCATATCTCCTTTTCTTACACTATTTCAACCTTTATGCTAGATTAAGACACCACCGAATTTTGGCAGCATCCCTAAATTCGCAAACTTTCTACAGGACTTTTTTCAACAGAAATTCGAGACATGAAAAGGAGGGCAAGAAATGAACGAATGGGTTATTGCACTTGTCACTATTTTTGGAACCGTAGCATCGGTATCAGGAGTGGTGGCATATGTATTCAATGGAACCAGAACATTAGTCCGAGAAATGCATGCAACAACTAAAGAAATACATGCAACACTTGTAGAAATTCACAAGGAAGGTGAACAGCGACATCAGGAAGTTATGGAAACCTTAAAACATCAGCATCAGGATCACCAGGACATAGTGGAATTGTTAAAGAGAGGTTTTGGCATAGCGGCAACATAAGGGATAATATTTTAGGGACGCTGTCCCCAAACCCCTGTTGGCGGATTGCAATCCCCCAGTCCCCCTTTATACTGTCTGCCAGAGAAGCTTATTTGGTTGTTCTACAAGGTACAAGGTATAGCAGTTATTATTCAAAACTTTACTTAGAATTAAATACTCGTAACTACTCGTAGTGAATTAACAAGTTATGCGTGAACCATTACTACACTATGTCAAATTAGGGCTATAACTCTCTATATTTTTAGACAATTATGTCCATTTGGCTTGCCTTCCTCTATTTCTTATGATAAAATGGAAAAAAATAGAATATGAAAATTCTACCTCATCCTTCATTTAATGTCCCATAGGGACAACATATAGCACTTATTAATCGAAATTTGACCAGATATGGCTATGAAATTCCAAATCACAAATTCCAAATTCCAAACAAATTCAAATGACCAAAATTCAAAACATTACCCCCCCATAGTTTGGTATTTAGTACTTGAAATTTGGTGCTTATTTGGGATTTGGTGCTTGGGATTTGGGATTTTTTACTTATCCACCCTGAGTAAAATTTTGACTAATAACTGCTATATCGGTAAATGGCTTTCCATAAACTTTCTACCAATATATCGTTCCTACGGAACTGATTGATTTGTCTATCTATTCCTACCGATATTATGTTCCTAACGGAACGATTATTCTCATGCCTTATTTATGGGTATTATCCTATGTAAACTTTCAGTTAATAACCGCTATAGGCAGGTCTCTCAAGCCTTCATTCTTCTGCAATTTCTGCCTGCTTTAGTCTGAGGTCTGATGTCTATAGTCTACTGTCTGAATCACAGTTAACATATTTTCCCCTTGACTTTCGTCTGATTTTGTAGTATTCTATCTAATATGAAGATTATATTTATATCCTGGGCGCCGTATTGTAGTCGGAGTGATAATATTGCTAAAAAATTAGGTGGTAAATCATATCTTGTATATTATGGAATGTTGGGGAGTAATTACTGGACAATATTTTTTAAATATTTATTTCAATTTATAAAAACCTATAAAATATTTTTAAAAGAGCGGCCAGATATTATTCTAACAATGAGTCCACCTATATTTGCCGCATTACCAGCGTATTTCTGGACAAGATTTAACCCAGCAGGTTTTATTATTGATGCCCATACCGGGGCGATAATTGATAAAAGGTTGGGAAGAAGGGCATTATTTTTACACAAGTTCCTTTCTAAATATGCCATAACGACGATTGTGACCAATGAGCATTTAAAATCTATAATAAACTCATGGAATTGTCACGCCACAATTATAAGTGATGTTCCAGTAGAATTTAAAAACAGTGCCCCACTTAAATTAAAACCAGGATTTACTATTACATTAATCAACAGTTTTGCCATTGATGAGCCAATTGAGACATTTTTAGCCGCGGCAGAAAGGTTATCTAAGATAAATTTTTATGTCACAGGCGATTTAAACGATGCCAGAAGAAATAAAAAAACGATTACTCCTGCCCCTCCAAATGTCCTATTTACTGATTTTTTACCCAATGATGAATATACGGGTTTGCTTAAAGCATCAGATGCGGTTATGGTTATTACGCTTGATGACCATACAATGCAGAGAGGCGGCTATGAAGCAGTCTCTCTACAAAAACCATTAATTATCTCAAATTGGGAGATACTCAGAAAAACCTTTTATAAAGGGGCAGTATTTATTGATAATACGAGTGAGGGTATTGAAAAAGGGATATTAAAAATGAAAGAAAATATTGAAAAATACAAGGTAGAGGTAATTGAATTAAAAAAAGATAGAGCACAAATCTGGAATAACGCTCAGCAAAGGCTTGAATTACTTATGTCAGAATATTTGGAGAAACGGACATGCCCACAAGGAGTGGGCACAAAGGGGGATGAAAATTGAGCATAGAGATTAGAGATTAGCAAAAGAGTGCAAGTTCTAATTTACTAATTCTCTAATTCTCTAATTAACTATTTTCAGAAGAAAAGGGAAAATGGGAATATTAATTAAAGAGGCGGATTTAGACAAGGATAAAGATATTTTAATCCAGACATTGAACGAAAATAGAAGAATCCCTTTAGACGAAGAGAGATATGTCTGGCTATATAAAAAAAATCCTTACGGAAATGCAAAGGTATGGTTGGTTATTGATGAAGACTCAGGAGAGGTCGCTGGTTTCACCTGTGCCTTACCAAGAGCTGTCAAGGTAGAAAATCAAGAGGTGATTTGCTGGAACTGTGGAGACTTCTCGATAAATAAAAAATATAGAACTCTTGGTGTGGCGATTAAATTAAGAAAAGCGGCAAAAGAATGTGTGGATAAAGGAATCGTCCCGTTTTTATATGCCCATCCTAATGATAAAATGCTGGTAGTTCACCTTAAAGTAGGTCATACTGTTATTGGCAAAATGTTTCGTTATGCAAAATTATTAAAGCTTAATGCTAAGATTGAGGAGAGATGGGGTAAAAATTTTCGTTGGGTAAGTAAAATTATTAATCCAATGATGAAATGGACAGGCACGGAAATATTTAGAAAAAGGATATACGAATTTACTATCACCACGGATAGATTTGGAGATGAATTTAATTCCTTTTTTGATGAAGTAAAAGGAAATTATCCCGTAATTGGCGTCCGAAGTGCAAAGTATCTAAATTGGCGATTCCGTGAACATCCATTGTATAATGTCGAAACTATTATATTGAAAAAAAATACCTCCATCGTCGGCTATCTTATCTTTATAACCGAAGCCGGTATTGTGCATATCAAAGACTTCCTTTACCTTAACGAGGAAGCAGGAATGGAACTTTTAAGTAATTTAATCATAGAATTAAGAAAAAGAGAGGTCTATTCTATTTCTGCCGGGCTACTTAACACAAATCCATTCATTAATATACTGAAGAAGTTTGGTTTTTCATTACGGCCAGATTCATCTTCAGTCATTGTGCATCCGAATTCTTCCTTTGAATTTGCTGATTTAGTTCTGGATGGAAGTAAATGGTTTATGACAGTTGGGGATAGGGATGTATGAAACATTTCTCGGTGGTGTCTGAAAATAACTCTAATAGTGAAATCTATGCAGATTTGGTGTCCAAAAGGGATTTCCTCCAAAGAGCAAAATGCAAAAAGCAAATATAAAAATTACATATCAAAATGTAAAATTATCTCTTTCCTTTCAGCGTTAAAATACTTGAAGCAAAGATATTACCAAATTCCTCCAACTCTTTGAGAAACCCTGCTACTTCCTCTTTGAAATTTGATTTGTAATTTTGCATTTTGATATTTAATATTTAATATTTGATATTTAATATTTATTTGTTGTCTCTCCCAAATCCTATTTTGCAGAATCCTATACACTATTTTAACCTTTATGCTAGATTAAGACATCACTCATTTTTCCTGCTTACCAGTTCATCCACATACAACAACCATCCTTCAAGCGTTTTATCTGGATAAATCTTTGAGAGTAATCTCAAATAGGTATTTACTTGTTTCTGGTGTTGTGCTGATTGGGGTTCACCGGATTTAAACTCAATTACCACCACTTTATCTTGCCAGACCAGAAGCCGATCTACTCGATACTGTTGACCACTTTCATCGACTATCTCCTTTTCGCAATAGATACTAATATCCGGTGCAAGCATAAACCATTTTCGCATCTCTTCTCTTTTAAAAAAATCTCTCAAGATAGGAATTATCTCCTGTTTATCTTGACTTAAAGTGCCAAACCTGTTCTCAATTTCTTCCTCCCATTGTTCCGATAGCCTTTCTATCCCCGCGAGAAACTCGTGAATAAATATTCCTCTCTCTTTAGCCTTTTTACGGCCAGTATCCCGCAATTCATCGATATTTATCTTTGGACGATAAAGTTTATCTTGCCATTCATTGACCTGGGGAGGATAGATATGACTTTTTCTCTGCTCTAAAGTTTTTGGAGTTTGAATAAGAGGTGAGCCAATCTCAAGGCGGGGTTCAAGAATTGGCACAGGTAACTTTTTATGACCTTTGAATTTCGGAAGAAAGATATAAAGTTCATCAATAGCACGGGTCAATGCCACATAAAATATATTTAGCCCTTCTATCAATTGGGCGGTGAATTCTCTCTCGTAAAGTTCCCTTAGTTTTGCAGATGCCTCTCGATATTTTTCAACAATACGATAAGGTATAATTCCCTCACCATCCTTTTCATAAATCTCATTAATTGTTGATTTTTCCAGATATGCAAATGGATAAATGACTACTGGAAATCCAAGCCCTTTTGCCTTATGGATGGTCATTACCCGAATGGCGTTGGCATAGCCGGGTAAAACCACCTGAAAGTCCTTTTTCTCCTCTTCATCTTTGTTCCAGCGGGCAAGAAACGACTTAAGGCTATTTTCCCCTTCTACCTCAGTGTTTTTCAACACCTCAAGCAATTGAAAAAAGAATCCTTCTTCATTTGGAAATTCCTGAAACACATTATACCCTTTCAAGATTTTGCTGACTAAATCATAAGGCGGCAGAAAGCCAACCATCTGAAAATAGTTTTCTAAATGCGACTCCCATACCTCCGGGAATTCATCGCGGAAAAGGGTGTAAAGAGCCTTTCTTTTTATTCGATTTTTAAGAAGAAAGGAATAAATCGTGAAATGAGTAAGCCCACTTGCCTTGAGGAAAATATCCCCTTGCAAAAAGCCTGCAAATGAAAGATTGTCAATGGGTGAGTTCAGGAATTTTAAGAAACAGACTATTTCCTGAATCAAGTGGTGTGAAGAAATGTCAAGGGTCATTTCTGAAGCCACGGCAATCCCTGCACCAGTTAAAACCCTGGTAACCCATGATGCCTCATCATTCGTTCTAACAAGAATGGTAACTTCCCCTGGAGAAAATCTATGGATTATTTTGTTCTGAATGACATCAACAAGATACTGTTCAATTTTCGGATATAATTCATCTTTATCCAATGGTTCATCTATCGACTCTATTCGGACATATCCACCTCTAAATTTCTCTTTTGATTTCTGTTGGCTATGGAGATAAGTTTCAAAGGGAATGGAGAGTTTTACCTCTTCTGCCCAATGGCTTAGATTTTCCTGGCAAAAGGTATTATTGACAAATTCAACGATATTCTCCCGACTTCGGTAGTTTATCTCCGGGAATTCTTCTTTAATTTTCTCTTTCTCTACGCTTGGGAAATTTGCTTTTGCCTCATCAAAAAGGGCACTTTCTCCCCCTCTGAAGCCAAAGATAGCCTGTTTTTTATCACCAACATAGAAAAGCGAACCTGTCTTTGAAAGTGCCTCTTCGATAAGCGGAAATAAGGTTTGCCACTGGCTTCGACTCGTATCCTGAAATTCATCTATAAAGAAATGTGCAATACGGTCACCGAGATGAAAATAAACTTCTGGAACAGCCCCTTCGTTTTCAAGGAATGTGTTCAACAGGATGTTCAGGTCTTCGATGAAGATGATTTGCATGTGTTTTTTAAAGGAATCAACACCTTCATCAAAATGGCTAATAATATCAATGAATGGGGCAAAACGGCAGTGCGCGGTCATTTCGGCAAGGGAAGATATACCCTGCCGAATCTCCTGCCATATCTTCTGATGGGAAGGGGTAATAATTGAACCTTTGTTACAAATCTCATTCACAGCATCCTTTAGAAACATTTTACTTTCCCAGGGTTGATAGTGAGCATCATTTCTGAAATTGTCAACGGCTCTCTTAAAGTGTGTATTAAACATTACCTTTTCCTTGCCCATTTCACAAAATCCTTCCACATCTTTGATAAGATTCGTTCGTAGTTTTTTTATATCTTCGCTTGTGCAAACTCTTTTTACCTTGAGTCCTTTTAGAACCTCCAGTTTTCTTAGACTACTGATATTTGTAAGGATTTCGTTCTTTATATTCCAGGTAATCCTTGAATTGATATGCAGAAGTTCATCGACAAAATTAAGGAAGATAGCCTCGAGGGGGGAATTATGATATACCTGAGAGAGAAGTTCATCAAGGGCAAAATTGAATGCCTGGGATGAGCTCATTTCTATTTCAAAATGTGGTGGAATCCCCAATTCAAGGGCAGAGGCAGTAGTTACTGATGTCAGAAAAGAGTCAATGGTTTGCACCTTAAAATCTGAATAATTATCAAGTAGTTCATTCAGTTTTTTTTCAGCTAATTCTTTGTTTTTAGAATCACCGAGAGCCATTTTCTTAAGGTCAAAAATGATTCTTTCCTTCATCTCACCAGCGGCTTTGTTGGTAAAGGTAATAGCCAGGATGTTGCGGGCAGAGGTTTTTATCTCTGGCGAAATGAGAAACTTTATATAGCGTTCAGACAGGGTCATAGTTTTCCCCGCACCTGCTGAAGCAGATATAACCAGAATATGTGGAAATTCCATATATTTAAAGTATAGCCCTAGTGCTCTGTCGCTACTCAATTGATGTGCTCCCTTGGCCTAATCATTACCCACATCTTTTAGTGGACAGATTAGATAGAAATTCCAAATTCCAAGCACCAAATTCCAAATAAATTCCAAATTCCAAACACTAAATTCCAAAGTTTATATTACAACGATGGAAATTCATTTAGACTTTTCGTAACTATTCACCACGAAGAGCACGAAGGGCAGGGAGATGTTACAGAACAAATCTCTTTATGCCTTCTTTCAATCTTTCCACATTGAAATTTATCAATAGACCAACCTTGATATTTGCCAATTTCATATATGTCAATATTTGAACTTCATGAATTCGATAATTCATCAAATTTCACTTCGTGCTCTCCGTGCCCTTCGTGGCGAATAGTTACCTTTATTCTCATCTTAAAATCTTTCGAGCCCAAAGACTCATTTGCCTCAATATAGTTTGCTCCAACTGAACCCGAAGCCCTAATTATTTGCTTTAGATATTCGATATTAGTAATAGTTTTAGGTAGTTTCTTACAGAATAAAGCAACCTCTTGAGCAAATTGATAAGTTCTTTCTTCTAAATCATATTGTTTGGAATTTTGAATTTTGGTCATTGGAATTTATTTGTATTTTGGAATTTGTGATTTGGAATTTTGCCACTCACTCCGCTCTCCTGCAATCTCTAATCTCCCGTTTATAGTTTATCCTTGCTTACCTCATCTTGTTACCCAACTTGTGGGTAAGGATTAGACCCCCGCCAGCGGGGGACAACGGCCAATCAATCACTTGAATAGCGACAGAGCACTAGAATAGATAAACTTCTTTATTTCTTAGTGTTTTCGTGGCTGAGTAGTTACAATTCCTGAGCATAAATTCAAAATAATTTGATGTATTTCTTCAACACTTTTTTGTCGGTTGATTATTTTCACCCTTGCCGATTCTTGTTTGCTGATTTCAAGGTAACCCTGTCGGACTCGTTGATGGAAGTCAAGTGCCTCTTGTTCAATTCTATCTCCCAGACCTGCCGTAGATAAAGTTTTAGCCATTTCCAATCCTTCTTGCGGGTCAACATCCAGAACAAAGGTTAAATCTGGCTTAATCTCCTGGGTAACCACAGCGTTAAGTTTTTGAATCAAATCTTTATTTAGCCCTCGACCATAACCCTGATAGGCCATCGTAGCGTCAATAAAGCGGTCACAGATAACTATTTTACCTGCCGCTAATGCTGGTTTTATTACCTCCTCGATATGTTGAGCTCTGGCAGATAAATATAGAAATAACTCAGTTAAAGCCGACATATTGGAATTCTCCGGGTCTAACAATATCTGCCTTATCTTATCACTAATCTTAGTTCCACCGGGCTCATAGGTATGAATTACTTCAAACCCTTTTTCTCGCAATGCCTTTGTAAGTAATTCTGACTGGGTAGTCTTTCCACTACCCTCAGTGCCTTCAAAGGTAATGAACATACTGAGACGATTCATTTTTATCATTTTACTCTAATTTTTTTTGGATTTTATCGACCTGCATGACCTTTTGCCGCACCATCTATAATGGTGTTGCTCAGATATAGCAATTAGCAATCGACTTTTTAACCAGGCTCGAGCTATATTTAAACAACACATTCATTCGTAGTGGTATATTATACCCAAATAAATTGAGTTTGCAAATATTTTGCTCTAAAAAGGGAGCAAGGATTTGAGGGGTCAAGGATTCAAGGGAGGTGAAAAATAAGGTGTTCACTCGCCCCCTGGATCCCTTGACTCCTTGAATCCTTTCAAGAAAGTTTTTGCAAACCTGTTTTCTTTGAGTATAATTATTCGGCATTAACCTCTTCTTCTGTAGAATACCCCAAAAAGTAATATTAACCACCTAAAATTATACAAAATTTACTATTTTTTGTCAATGTTTTTATTGACAAGTTGAGATAATAGTGATAAAATACAGAAAAACTGTATAATCACTTGTTAGACTAAAAGAGATTAAACCACGAAAGGCAGAGAGAACACGAAGTGAAATTTGATGAAATATCTAATAAAGTTAGCAAATATTAAAGTTGGCTTGTTGATAAATTTTAATGTAGAAAGGTTGAAAGAAGGCATAAAAAGATTTGTCTTGTCCAATCTTCGTGACCTTCGTGCTCTTCGTGGTAAAAGAACAGTCTAACAAAACAATGAACCTGACAGAGCAGATTATTTTATCGTTGGGCGGGCTACATGAAAGGGTCTAACATGCAAGACTATGAGCGCCAAGTCAAACTCAAGTTCAAGTTGCTTGCCACTTTCTACGATTTGTCCGATATACCCTTCCTATTGAACGGAAAGGGGAATCCTAGACGCGCCCTGGCACGGAAGATACCTAACGAGACTTTGCGTATCTTGGATGTATGCGTCGGAAGTGCAAACAGTGCGATAGCCGTCGCGGAAGCCAATGACCAAAACGAGATTATCGGGGTAGACTTATCCCCTGATATGATTGCTGTGGCTGAAAGCAAAATTCGGAGACGTGGCATACAGAATATCTTCATTCACCAAATGGACGCAACTAAGATGACGTTCCAAGATGGCGAATTTGATATTGCTATGATTTCGTTTGGGTTACATGAATTGGATTATGACCTGATGATAGACATACTGAAAGAGATGTGCCGTGTACTCAAAGAATCAGGTAAACTGTATCTCGTTGACTACGAGCGAGAAGATGGTCTCCTGAAGAATCTTGTGCTCTCCATTCATTTGAAGATTTTTGAGCCAAGCCATATGCCGCAGTTTCTCAAGTATGATTGGGTTGAGATACTGCAAAGCATAGGATTTCAAGTCACCGAGACAGAGAAGTACCTGTTCTCTAAACTGATTTGCGCTGTCAAGCAATCCAATGCGGAACTCACCGCCGCCCAACAAGCGGTTGCAGCCGACCGCCTTCGGCGCGGGTAAGCGTGGCGCACTTTGCCAGCAATCGTTCTGGTTAGCGTGGCGAATCTCGCCATAGTCGGCGGCGGCTGAACCGCAGGCCGTTAGACAAAAACAACTTTGGAGATTATCTATGATTTCTGAAAAAACAATTAAAAAAGCAATAGAACGATTGATAGAGGTAGCAAAGCCACAAAAGATATACCTATTTGGCTCTTATGCGCGTGGTGATGCTCGAGAACAATCTGATTTAGACTTTTTGATTGTTGAACAAACGATAAAAAGTCAACGAAAGGAAATGGTTTATCTCCATGATGCAATTCGTTCAATGTGTATTCCTGTAGACATTATACCTGTAAGCGAAGCTACTTTTAATGAATGGTCCAATGTGCCAGGTACTGTCATCCATAAAGCCAGAACTGAAGGACGATTATGCTATGAAAAATCGTAAACTTGCAGAACGGTTTCTGAGGCTTGAACCAAAAGGTAAGTGGGAAGCCATTAACTGGCAGAAAGTAAACACTGAAGTAAGAAGGCTGCAAATGCGTATTGCAAAGGCAGAGCGGGAAGGGAAATATTTACTTTTCCATGGTTTGAGCAATCAACTAAGATATTTGGTTATACTGCCGGGTTTTAGTAATAGAACCATACAGATGCTTGAGCCGTGTGCGGGGAAACTCGCTCGCACGATTCTTAGGGGGAAAGTGAGGCGAGAGCCTCGCGCTCTACCCGATTCCCCAGCTTCACATTGGGTTCTTGCCATGCAATGTCCTCCACTATGAGGTGAAATATGTGGAATTATCGAGTTGTACGGAAAAAACATATTTGCGTTGATTCAACAGATAATAAAGAAAGAGTGGACTACACATATGCCATACATGAGGCATACTACGACAAAGAAAGATATGTTGGAGCTATCACCAACGATCCAGTTGAGCCTTTCGGAGAGAATATCGAAGAGTTACGGCATTCATGGGTAATGATGGCAGAGGCATTCGGTCAGCCAATCCTTGACTATGACAATATTCCTGAGCCGGGATACGAGAGAAAAGAAGACTCCATGGGTTCTGCACTTGATGAAAGACTCAAAGAACTGGAAACTGGTAGCACTAAGCTAATTCCATGGGAGCAGGTAAAGAGGGACTTAGAAGAAAAATATGGGCAGTTTGACGAAGAGGGTATAGAAAATGGGTAGAAGAAGATAGGATAGAGAAAGAGAGGATACACACCGAAGCCTTTGTTGGCACACCGACAATAGAGGAAACTTATCAACAAAATTTATTCCGATTATCGTGAATATATACAACGAGATAAGACTGAAAACCCCTGGAAATATACAAAGGATGATTAACGAAAGGTTAAATAGGTAGCAAAAAATGGGCATGTTTAATTCAATATATGCTGATCTCTTGTGTCCTGATAAACAGGAGATAAGCAAAGATACGGAAATTCAAATTAAGTGGCAGAAACCAGAATCTCGTAGCCTCAATATTTATCATTTGGGTGACATATTGGAAGAGATTGAAAATGAATATAATAATAATTGGATTCGGAGGGACTACATTTGTAATACTTGCTCAAAACATACAAAAGGCTATAAAGGTAGACCATATATTAAAGTTGATGACCAAAAAAGGCATTATGTTTTTATTAGAATTGAAAAAGCCAGAATTTGTGATATTCTTACTGAAGAAGAATTCAGACAAAAGGGGATAAAGGAATTTGTTGACTATTGGTAAGATATAAAGCAGAAAGTCAGAGTCGGACATTGAAAGATGAGAGGAAAAATGAAACCAGAAAAGACGATAACTATCATGGCAGATTTTGGATTCGGTCCGTATGCGTGGCTTAAGGACGCTTCGGATGAAACAGATTATGTTGGTTTAAACATTGCAAATCGTGAAACTGGTATGACTGAATTTGATATCTCAAAACAGCTTGAAACAGATTTTGCCGAATGGATTACCCGCTTCGAACGACACGCACTGAACAACAGTGACTTCCCATGGGAATTGTTTCATCAAGATGGTCTGCTTCTTGCCAAAAGGCTCAAACAAGAAGTTGGAAATGTGGCTAATGTTGTGTATGTAAAACCAACGGAAGACCCTAATCACCAGGTCGAGGAGAAAACATGGATTGAATGAAGGAAGAAAAAGGAAAAAAGAGGAAAAGGGGAGAAAGGGAAGACTAATGTCACATTTTGAGTGAGTATTGACAAGAGGTATGGCTTAAGGCAATTTATCAGGAAAGTTTCGCTGAAGGGTTAGCAAAATCGAGGGGGCTTTTAGCCTCTTTGACAGTTGAACTTTTGATTGTATGGGTATAAATCATGGTTGTTCGGACATCACTATGTCCCAGCAACTCCTGAATAGTTCTGATATCGTAATTGGCTTGTAAGAGATGTGTGGCAAAGCTATGGCGGAAGGTATGGGCTGAAACCCGCTTCATAATCTTCACCTTTCTGACCGCCTGTTTAATTGCTCTGTGCACATGAGTCTCATATAGATGATATCTCTTTAATTCCTTTGAATCAAGAACAAAGGTCAACATTTTAGATGGAAAAAAACACTGCCAGATTAATTCCTTCCCACAATCCTTATATTTCTTTTCGAGCAAGCCAGTTATAAATGCGCCTGCGTAGCCTGCCTTGAGGTCATTCTGGTGCAACTCCTTCACTTTTTCGAGATGAACCTTTAATTGAGGTATAATTGTCTGTGGTAAAGGCACGGTTCTATCTTTTTGTCCTTTACCGTCGTGGACTGTGAGGATACCGGCATCAAAATTGAAATTGTGAAGCCGAAGATTCAGGCACTCAAACAAGCGTAAGCCACAGCCATACAACAACTTTACCACAAGGTCATAAGGATATGAAAGATGGGTAAAAATTGCTTCTATTTCCTCTCTGGACAAAACAACTGGTATATAGCGTCTTCTCTTTGCTCTAACATTATCCCGATGGTCGCCAAAATCCTTTTTTAGGACATGCCTGAATAAAAAAAGGAGTGCATTAAATGCCTGATTCTGGGTAGAAGCCGAGACATTCTGCTTGACAGCTAAATATTTAAGAAATTCTTGGACATCCTGGGAAGAAAGTGACAGAGGGGATTTGTTTTTGGTAAAAGTGTAGAACCTTCTCAACCACATTACATATACCCTTAATGTTTTCGGAGAATAGTGTCTTATTTTTATTTCAGCCAGCAAATTTGTGTAAATTTTCTTCCATTCTGAGGTTGAATCATTCTTCTGGATGGATTCTTCCTGAACCTGTGGTAAGGAAGATGATATTGAAATCCTTTCTACCATCTTCAAACTCGGCTGTCCATTTACATCTAAATTCATTTTGTTCTTATCCACTGGATTAACATTGGTCTCCAATACTTCGTAATAAAGATATACGGAATGAGCCGCTTGTTTTTGCTGTATTTGTGTCTGGTGTTTTTCCTGTAATTTCTTTATAAACTGAGCAAGATTTTCCCTATTTGAATATTCAAGGTTATATTTATGGCAAAAGTCAAAATAATACCTCAGCCATTTTTTATAATTGGTCTGCTCAGAAATAGGGATTGACTTTTTAGTCAGTATTGAGCTATAGTGGGCAAATACTTCTATTGGGATATTAATCATGCAGAATTCACTCCTTTCTTGATATCATATCAAAAGTAATGTTATCTTGTTAGATTATACAAAATTAAGTAAGATTTGTCAAATTTTTTCTTGACTTTTCTGATGGGTTTGTGATAAAATATAACAAAAGTGTATAATAACTTGTTAGACAGAGAGATATATTTCCAAGTTTGGTCAGTATATAAACGAGGTGCACGAAGTTACGTCATAAAAATACCACTTTGATTTGAGGAGGTAGTTTATGAATTCGATAATAATAACCGCCCTAAGTGCTCAGATAACTGCCATTTTGGTAGTCATATTTAGTACATTCTTTGCCAAAAGAAAAGAGACGCAGACAGGACGATCTAAATTCTTCGAATCACTGGATAAAAAGTTCGATATAGGATTTGTTAAAGATCGATCGGATATTGAAATACTCAAAAGTGCAATTGAGAGAGAAGCGGGTGCTGTTTACTCATTAGCTCCCCTACTTGAGGACTATCTTGTTCATCTCACTCACAAAGGTACTCAAGAATCAACTGATACTACTTTATCTGAGCGGTATCAAATAATTAAAGAAATAATTGTTCAGGAAAATGCAGACAAACCCTTTGCAGATGTTCCAGAAGAAGAAAGGCAGTTATTAATAAGAATACGAGACGGGACCCAACATAATGACAAAGAATCTATCTTATTCAATCTAAACGAATTAAGTTCCGTTATCTCGGTACGAACCAAAGATTATGAAAGAACCATGAAAACAAATAGATGGGCAGTGCCTCTTGCTGTAATTGGTTTACTTGCCTCAATTGTCTTTGGTGCATTTAGCTTGTTGAAATAATGCCCTATCTAACCAATCGCTGCACCTGACCCTCGCTTCACTCGGGCAGGTGAGCTTTATCGTTATGTGGGAAGAATATGATAAATTGATTGGGGGAAACAAATGAAAGAAAAGAATGTATGGTGCAAAATAATAGAAGCGGTTACTGCTCCACTTGGTTTTTTTGTTCTCGCTCTTTTGATTGTTGAATCTTTCTTGGCTATTGTCCTTACAGGTGGCAAACTAGAAAAAAACGATCAAATGATAGGCATTTACATTGGTATCGCTTTGTTCGTCTTTGTTACAATTCTTGTTTTTATATTAGTTTGGCACAAACCGAAAAATTTAACCTTTGATAAGGAGTCACACTTAATCGACCAAGGGAAGGCTCCCTTCGGAACAGACTCTACAACAGTTCTAAATAGGGACAAACTGTTGCCTACAGAAGCAAATGGAAAAGGAGGCAACTCATGAAAGCATACACAATAAATTATGATTTAAAAGCTCCTGATAGAAATTATGATGGTCTTTACGAAGCAATTAAAAAATCACCAAAATGGTGGCATTATTTAGAATCTACCTGGATTATTATTACAAATGAAACACCTAATCAAATATGGCAACGTATAGAGCCTTTTGTTGATAAAAATGATTATTTATTGATTATAGAAGTCCGAGATAATGTGCAAGGATGGCTACCTAAGGATGCATGGGATTGGATTCATACAAATGTACCTAGATAAAAGCACATAACCAATCGCTGCACCTGACCGCCAACAGTGTAGCGGTTTTGCAAAGTTCTGTGCCCTATTAAAGTTTAGTGGTTTTACAAAGTTTTGTGTCCATCCTGTTGGCGGCAGGTGAGCTCAATCGTTAGCTGCCATCACCCTATCAAGTGGAGAAGGAGAAGGGAGAAAGAATAGTGGCAGAAGGAACACCAGAGCCAGTATCTGCCACCGATACAGGCCAGTTTTGAAAAAAATGCTATCCGCTAAAGGTTGAGAAGATTTGAGAGGGAATGGTATAATATAAATTTATGAAGAAGAGCATAGACCATCTTTCTTTCAGAAAACAGAGGGAATTAGAGACTGTCGTCAGGGTCATTCGTAATGTAGTAAGGGTAGAGATGATTGTCTTATTTGGAAGCTATGCCAGGGGAGACTTTGTTGACTATGACTTTCGATACGATGCTGAAGAAGGACATTTCACCAGTTATGAAAGTGATTTTGACATTATGGTCATTGTCCAGGAAGAAAAGATAGCGGAAGATTTTAGGATTTGGGGAAGAATTGAAAATCAACTTAGACACAAAATCCCTACACCCGTAAAGCTCGTTACCGAAGATATTGAGCATGTCAATGAACAACTTTCAGTGGGCAGATACTTTTATGCTGAGGTCAAGAAAGAAGGCATACTCCTTTATGATTCAAAACGCTTTCAACTTGCAAGGGCAAGGAAGCTCACTCCAGGAATAAAAAAGGCACTGGCAGAGGAGGATTATAAGCTTTGGTTTCCAAAGGCAAAGGAGTTTTTTGTGAATTTCGAATTTAACTTTGAGAAAGGCTGGAATAATTTAGCTGCCTTTAACCTTCACCAAACCACAGAGTCTCTATACAGTGGTGCTTCCCTTGTCCTTACCAGCTACAAACCGAAGACGCACGATCTGGAAAAACTAACAAAGCGTATGGAAAAAATTGACTTGGATTTTAAAAAGATTTTCCCCCGAGAACAAGCTGAAGAAAAGCGCCTCTTTGAGCTTCTTAGGAAGGCCTATGTTGATGCAAGATACAAGAAATCATATAAGATTACCAAATCTGAACTGGAATACTTAGCGGAAAGGGTAAAGAAACTGCGTAGATTAGCCTTAAGAAAGAGCAGAGAGAAGATTAAAGAGTTTGAATTAAGCCCCTGATCTGCAATATCAAGTTGACTAAACCCTTTATTTGTAGGATAATTTAGCCAATACAACTTTCCTTACAGCAATATAAAGCTGCCAATAGGCAGTATAATCCTAGGTTAGCTAATATAAAAGAAACACAACGGGAGGTGGTAATATGGCAGTTACTATTCCATTAGATCAAATGACTACAGCAGAGAAACTTCTATCAATGGAGAATATATGGGATGATTTATGCCGAAGGGCAGATGAAATCTCTTCTCCGCCCTGGCATGGGGAGGTTCTCCAGCAGAGGGAAGAAAAAGTAAAGAAAGGGGTAGAGGAATTTACTGATTGGGAGAATGCCAAAGGGAAAATAAAAGAGTCTGTTTCATGAAAATCAAAATTCTTGAATCGGCATCCCAGGATTTAATCGAAGGCTACTGGTTCTACGAAAAACAGCAAGAAGGTCTCGGTAGTTACTTTCTTGATACATTGTTTTCGGATATTGATTCACTACAGATTTATGCTGGCATTCATCCCATATATTTTGAACGATATTATCGTTCACTATCTAAACGTTTCCCATTTGCTATTTATTATCGTATTGAGCAAAGAACAGTAGTGGTATATGCAGTACTTGATTGTCGTCGAAATCCAGCATGGATAAAAGACAGATTAAAATAAGAAGCTAACCAATCGCTGCACCTGACCGCCAACAATCTGTAGTTTTTCAAAGTTCTGTGCCCTATCAAAGTTTAGCGGAGATATGAGCGGGAGATATGAGGGTCAAACCGTGAATGTGGAATGCACAATAATTCGGTGAGGCAGAGGAAAAGGAAAAGACAGCGAATCAGAGCTTTTGTCTAACCCTGCGTTGCAGTTGACGGCGGGGGACTGTGCCGTGGTCAGAGTTTTGTGGTCTCTCAAAGTTTTATCTTGCTATCGAACTTTTGTGGTAATCCTCCCCGCCGCACCTGAACTTTATCGTTAGACTAATAAAAATAATCACACAGAGACACAAAGTCACAAAGGAATTGAATAAAACAATAAACCTTTGTGTTCTTTGTGGCTTTGTGTGAGAAAATAAAAAGGAGATATTTTAGGGGCAACCGTGAATGTGGAATGCACAATAATTCGGTGAGGCAGAGGAAAAGGAAAAGACAGCGAATCAAAGCTTTTGTCTAACCCTGCGTTGCAGTTGACGGCGGGGGACTGTGCCGTGGTCAGAGTTTTGTAGTCTCTCAAAGTTTTATCTTGCTATCAAACTTTTGTGGTAATTCTCCCCGCCGCACCTGAACTTTATCGTTAGCCCGCTGCAAAGAAACAGACTCGGAACGTAAGTGGTGAAGAAGTATCCTGGAGCAGAAATAGCGAAGAAGTGGCTTGGAAGAGGAGCAGCGAAGAAGTAGTGTGGAGAGGAAATGACAAAGAAATGAATTCCTAACAAAACAATGAACCTGACAGAGCAGGTTATTTTATCGTTAGACTAATAAAAATAATCACACAGAGACACAAAGTCACAAAGGAATTGAATAAAACAATAAACCTTTGTGTTCTTTGTGGCTTTGTGTGAGAAAATAAAAAGGAGATATTTTACGGTCAAACCGTGAATGTGGAATGCACAATAATTCGGTGAGGCAGAGGAAAAGGAAAAGACAGCGAATCAAAGCTTTTGTCTAACCCTGCGTTGCAGTTGACGGCGGGGGACTGTGCCGTGGTCAGAGTTTTGTGGTCTCTCAAAGTTTTATCTTGCTATCAAACTTTTGTGGTAATTCTCCCCGCCGCAGCTGAACTCTATCGTTAGACGCCATTTGTGGCAAAAAAGAAAATTTAAAAAAAGAATTGTCTCATTTTTATTAAATTAGGATTTGCAGTATTTGTGTTGATGGTGTTATTACCCAACATGTTTGAGAACTGTTAAAGTTAATTAAAAGGAGAAATAAAAAAATGGTACATTTGAGAAAGTGGAATTATTTAATCTATGTCTTTTTGATTTGTTTAACTTTCTTTATTACTAACTACTTATTAATAAACGATGCATCTGCACAAGATTCGAAAAATAAAAGCTATGGAGAAAATAATAGTTTAAGCGAGCAGATTATCTTGCTGAAAGAACGTCAAGATTTATTAATTGAAGCGACCCAAAAAGATCTTCAACGCGTATATTATGTCTTCGCAGGTGTTGCTGCAATTTTTACAATTTTAACAATAATTTTCGGATCCCGACAAATAATTACCGAAAGTCGAAGGCAAAAAGTTGAAGGGAAATATTTTGTCGAAATGCAATCAGTTATGAACTCATTTCGTGATAATATTTCTACTATAAACTCGCTAATTTCAACTCTTAAGCAAACCTTTGATTTTCAGGGAGAAATTCAAAAAAGACTTTTAGATGTGGATAAAAGCTTAAAGGATTTGCGGGTGTTCAAAGAGAAAGAAGAATTAGGATACCGTTCACAGGTTGACGCTATGAATGCTCGCTCTGCGCAGTTATTTATTGAAAGTAAAATACACACTGGGGATAGAGAAAGTTTCAAACGTGAAGAAAATAAAGCTAAAATTCATTCATTATCAGCACACTTTGATACCCTTAAAACTACTGGTGAGATTACTGACTTAGCTAGCCCAGTATCTCTTTTTATGCGAGCTTTAGGGCATTTTAATGAAATTGAATATGAGGAAGCCTTGGCAGTTTTAAAACAGGCACGTGATTCAGCAAAAGCTCAATTAAGTTCACCACTATCACAGTATGGTACTTGGGATGTTGATGAAATAAGAGAAAAACTTACTATACTTATAAATGAATCGCATTATCACCTTGGAATAATATATTATAATCTTGGAAGATATGAGGAATCTCGAAACGAATTTAAATCTGCTTTTGAAAGAAATCAACTAGATTTTAGATCACGAATATATATTCCAGAGTTAATGTTTTTTGATATGGGGATAGATCCATCTGTAACTGAAGCAGAGTTTCGTTTAGTTGAGGTTGAATTAAATAATATAACTTTAGAAAATAGAAAGCGTATGTCTTCCCCCTGGGATAAACAATTTGCTTCATTGAAAATGCGACAAGGTGGTTTTTATCTACCTAAATTGATCAAATTAGAATCAAGAATTATGTGGCGAAGATATGAAGATATAGAAAAAGCCATAGAATGTTTTTGGCAAGCCAAAGAACATGATTCTGAGTCTATGTTCATTAGCTTTTGTTTAGCACAAAGTATGCATATTATAGGACGTTCTGCACTTTGGCGCGATCAAACTCCTGAAACTTTATTTCGGGAAGTATTCCATCGTTTTAGAGATGATGCTATCTTAAAAACTGAACCAATTCTTTTATGCTTACTTTATTATTGTGCAGCAATCAGTTGTTGGCTTGGAAATATACAAAAGGAAAATCCAAGATTGTATTTGAACCAAGCACGTCAATATTTGCAACGTATTCCAAAAGGAATAAGAGTATTCTCTCCTATAAATAAGATCAACTTAAGCCGTGAAGATATATTAAAAGAAATGCAACAAATGGAAGAATTATTATAAAGGGAGGTCTATATGAAAAAATTTCCTTTACAAAAAATTAAAGCATCAGATGGGTGTGTAATTTATTTTCCATCTCGAAAGTCTAATAAAATTATTTTTGGAGCAGATTGGACGAGAAGGAGGTTTAGAGAAGAATGGATTCAAATAAGACTCAGCCATATTGAGGATGAAGTGCATTTTGAGGGGAATAATGCTCTCACTATGGGAGATGTACTTCAAGCAGAATTGGTTGCTAAAATTATCACTCGAATATCAGATGAAGATTTGGAGGGATCCATTCCTAAAATAATAGAGAAATTTCGTTGTTCTACAACAACAGATTTAAATGTTATACTTGGCAATGCATTTTTCCAACCGAAGATTTCTGAACTTTTTAAAGAATCTTTATTTACCGTTATAAGAAAAGCATCGTACAAAAGGCTTCTTACTGACACTACCCATAGAGATATCCTTCAACAGGAGCTAATCGAAAGTATTACTCCGGTTCTTAATGCATCAGGATTTCGTTTAATAGACTGCTCTATAAAACGTTTTATCCCTCTCAATCCGGGTGTAGCAGGAGTTGAGAAAGAAATTGTTGAAAAATGGATAGAATGGGAGAAACAAGAAGCTCTTCTTGAAGCTGAGAAGGAATTCCTCAAAAGTGAAATTGAAGAAGAAAAGCGTAGAAAAGCAGCCATCGCTAGAGAAAAAACTGACAGAGACTTTCGAGAAATTGAACTAAGAGAGTTGGAGAGTAAAAAATTATTTGAGGAAGAAAAGAGTAAAATTGAAATTAAGGAGGCTTGTAATAGAAAAGAAAAAGAGAGACAAATAGCAAAAATTAACGAAGAAATCAAAGAGATACATCGTAAATATCAAGAGACTGAAATTGCTTTTAAAAACAAGATTGAAGAAGATGAAATTGATAGAAAAAATAAGATTGAGGAAGAAGAGGTTACATTCAAAAATAAAATGGAACAATCAAAACTTAACCACGAAGCTGACATACGTAAGAAACAGATAAATGCCTTATCAGAAGAATTGAGACAATACAAATTGAAAGAGCAAATTACAGAAATAGCAACAAAAGTAAAAAGACTTGAGGGACTTTTGGAGGCAGAACTTTTAGAAGCAAAAATTAAAGCTCAAGGAACGAGTCAAAGAGAATTACTGGAGGCAGAATCTAAGATATGGAAGGATATCTTAGGACAACTTTCTCCTATATTAGAGAAATCCCCTGTTGAAAAAATTGGACCAACTACATTGATTCAGTTTGCAACTAATGAGGAGGTATCTAAAGGTTTAAATTGGACTTCATTAGCATATTGGCCTTTAATTAAAGATTTTATTTCCATTATCTCCCAACATCTTTCTAAGGTAAAACCAACAGAAAGTGGACAGGAATAAAATAACTTTTTGGGAAAGAGAGATGGGACGGTTCTTTTTTGCCACAAACAGCATATAACCCAGCACAGATGAAATTGCTTCACAACTTCGTCTGTGCTGGGAACGTTGGAATAATAATTACACAAAAACAATGAGGTCATAAGGAACAATGAATGAAAACGAATAAATCCGGTGAACGGTTTGCGGTTAGCGGTAAGTGATAATCGAACGATGACAACTGACCATCCAATACCGATAACCGCTTTCGTAGGTGAACATATTTTGTCTCTTTATGATGTTGTGTGAGAAAAGAAAGAAGGATTCTAACAAGTCGTTGCAGCGGACGGCGGGGACTCTGCCGAGATTGAAAATTTTGTGGTATCTCAAGGAGTAATCATGTTTACAAAGTTTGGTGGTAATTCTCCCCGCCGCACCTGAACTTTATCGTTAGGCTATAGGAATGAAATTTTTGGAGGAGGATACAATGAAAGGTAGTATCGAAGCAATCTATGAACACGGAGTTTTTAACCCATTGAAAGAAATTACCTTACCGGAGAAACAGCACGTTCAACTCGTTGTTAAGGTAATTACACAAGAGACAAGAAATGAAATATTGGAGTTGGCATCACAAGTCTATAATGGACTATCAAATCAAGATATAGATGATGTTGAAAAAATAGCCTTGAATCGTCGTGAGTTTTTCAAGGAGAAGGAGACTTAATGACTCTTTTACAGGTAGTATTGGATACTGATATTCTTTCAGCAATTATGCGAAAAAATCCCATTGTGATTCCAAAGGCACAGAGATACCTGGCGGCACATAGACGGTTTACGATTTCTATTATCACTCGATATGAAATATTACGGGGGCTGAAGGCGAAAGGTGCAACTATGCAAGAAATAACATTTGATCATTTCTGTGCAAGGAATCTCATATTACCACTCAGCGATAAAGTCATAGTCAAAGCAGCAGAAATTTATGCCACATTGCATCAAAAAGGAGTTTTAATTAGTGATGCTGATATCCTGATTGCAGCTTCTGCATTAGTACATAGATTGGGAATAGCAACAAATAATGAAGAACATTTTAGACGGATTGCGGGTCTTCAAGTAGAAAACTGGTTTAAGGGAACAATTTCAGATGTTGAAAGCTAAATAGTTTTCTGAAGAGGTAGTTTAAAATTTAGACAACTATAACAAAAATATGACAACATAAAGAGCCTAACCATTCACTGCACCTGACTGCGGGGGGCTGGGTCTCTTTTCAAAGTTTTGTGGTTGACCAAAGTTTATCCTCTTCATAAAGTTTAGTGGTAATCATCTCCCCGCAGCAGGTGAGCTCAGTCGTTAGACTAATAAAAATAATCACACAGAGACACAAAGTCACAAAGGAATTGAATAAAACAATAAACCTTTGTGTTCTTTGTGGCTTTGTGTGAGAAAATAAAAAGGAGATATTTTAGGGTCAAACCGTGAATGTGGAATGCACAATAATT
>JBFLYA010000040.1 GCA_040757115.1 bacterium
TATAAAAACATCAAGAAACTCTAAGGAAATAACTATAGAAATACAATAATAAAAAATTAATTTTAATCCTGTTCATCTGCGAAAATCTGCGTCCCATTTTACATTTTCAGGGGAAACGGTCATGCCCTGCTGGGGCACAAACGGGGATGAAAATTGAGCATAGAGATTAGAGATTGGAGATTAGCAAGAGTGCAGGTTCTAATTCACTAATTCGCTAATCTCTAATTAACTATTTTTCAGGAGAATCCTCCATTTCAGTGACGCATTACTTTTTTGTCAATTTCTTTCTTGACATTTTGAATCAATAGTGATAAAATACAGGAAACTGTATAATGCGGCGATGAGTGGTAATTGCCGTGTTCCCCCCTTCGCTCCGCTCGGGGAGAACAAGGCAATGGAGACAGATGCCCTTCGGGGCACCGCTTATCGCCGCATCAGGCATATAAAAAACATTGGAGATTAATCATAACACAACTTCTTGAAAAAGCCTTTGTAGAGTCAGAAGATATATTAGATAAACTGGCGGATGAAACAATTGCTGAGCATACACAAGGTAAGACAAAAACCATAGGGCTTCACAAAATTATAAAGTAAGTAATCAAATGGTAACTGGTAACTAATTACCATTCACCAGTTACCAATTACCAAAGATAAGGAGGTAAATTTTATGTTAGATTCAAAAGAAAAACAGATTTTGAAGATATTAGAAAGGGATGCAAAGGTTACACCAGAAAAGATTGCGACGATGATTGGGATGACGGAAGAAGAGGTATCGGCTAAGATTAAGGAATTTGAGGATAAGAAGATTATCGTGCAATACAAGACGATTATTGACTGGGAAAAAGCTGAGGAAGAAGTGGTTTATGCCTTTATTGATGTTAAGGTAGTTCCAGAGCGCAATGTCGGATTTGACGCCGTGGCAAAAAGAATATATAAATTCCCGGAGGTGCATTCGCTATATCTACTCTCCGGAACTTACGATTTATCCGTAGTAGTAGAAGGTAAAAGTATGAAAGAAATAGCCTTCTTTGTAGCAGAAAAATTGGCTACAATAGACCATGTTCAAGGCACAATAAGCCATTTTGTCTTGAAAAAGTATAAAATAGACGGCCAGGTGCTTGAACCAGAGGCAGGAGATAAAAGATTGGCAGTCACGCCGTAAGAAAACGGTCAGAGGTCAGATTTAAAGGCATTACCTTATTTTCTGTCTTCGGTCCTCTGACCGTAATAGGTCAGTGATTTTGGGGGATGAACATTAACCTGCGGATTACAGAATGATGAAAATAGTAGGCAAGTAGGTAGTAGGTAAGTAGGAAAGGGATAAAGGATGTGCACAGTATTCTTCCCCGGTAGGCAATGTCTCCCTTTCCTACTTTCCTACTCTCCTACTTCCTACTTTCAGGAGAATCCCCCATTTCACTGAGGCATTACCTCTGACCTTTGTTTTCTTGCCTCTGACATCTGATAGAAAGGTGATTTATGAAGGATATAATTTCAGATAAAGTAAAAAATATTCCCCCATCCGGCATCAGGAAATTCTTTGATTTAATCCTTGGGATGGAAGATGTAATTTCTTTAGGCGTAGGCGAGCCTGACTTTGTTACTCCGTGGCATATTCGGGATGCGGCTATTTACTCATTAGAACAGGGCTATACCTCTTACACCTCTAATTCTGGCTTGTTAGAATTGCGGGAATTGATTACCCAGAGGATTAAAGATGATTACAAGGTAAAGTATAACCCGGTAAATGAAGTCTTAATCACTGTTGGTGTAAGTGAAGCCCTTGATTTAGCGATGAGGGCTATTCTTAATCCTGACGATGAGGTGATTATTCCAGAACCATCTTATGTTTCTTATAAACCCTGTGTTATCTTTGCTGGCGGGAAACCCGTAGTTATCCCAACCAATGCCTCAACTGGCTTCAAGATTAAACCAGAACAGATAGAACAGACAATAACTGAAAAAACTAAGGCTATTTTACTTTCTTATCCATCTAATCCTACTGGAGCAACGATGAATAGAGAAGAGTTAAGCAAGATAAGTGAAGTCGTAAAAAGATATGAATTAATTGTTATTGCAGACGAGATATACAAATTACTTACTTATGATGATGAACCTGTTTGTTTTGCCTCTTTGCCGGGGATGAAGGAGCGGACTATTCTCCTGGATGGTTTTTCTAAGGCTTATGCGATGACTGGTTGGCGAATAGGATATGCCGCTGGTAATTCAGAAATTATTGGTGCGATGACCAGAATACATCAATATACGATGCTTTGTGCCTCAATCATTAGCCAGCGAGCGGCAATACAAGCTTTACGCAATAGTGACAAAGCGGTAGAAGAGATGCGAAATGAATATAATCAGCGACGAAGATTAATTGTCAAAGGGCTGAATGAAATCGGGTTAGAATGCACAATGCCAGGCGGGGCATTCTATGTTTTTCCATCAATTAAAAGGACAGGTTTGACTTCCGAAGGGTTTGCTGAAAAATTGCTTCGTGAACAAAAAGTTGCCGTCGTCCCCGGCACAGCCTTTGGTGAGTGCGGAGAAGGGTATATTCGTTGTTCTTATGCGACCTCAATGGCAAAAATTGAGAAGGCACTGGAAAAAATGGGGGAATTTTGCGGTGTGTGAAAATCTGCGTAATCTGCGGATAAAAAAGGAATTGGAATATGCTGGATTATTTAGGGATAATTGATGCTTTCGATAAAGCAGAAATTAAATATATTATCGTCGGAGGTATGGCCGTTAATCTCCATGGCATTCCAAGAATGACTTATGATCTGGATTTACTCCTTGATTTGGAGGATGAAAATCTGTCGAAATTCCTTAATCTTTTGAAAGAATGGGGATATAAACCCAAAGTCCCAGTGGATATTATGGATTTTGCTAATCAAGAAAAAAGAAATGATTGGATAAAAAATAAAAATATGAAGGCATTTAATCTTGTAAATGAAGAATCAATAGTAAGAGAAATTGATGTAATAATTGATTCACCAGTTAGTTATATCCAGGCAAAAAATAATATTAAATATGTAAAATTATACCATAATTTAGTCCCGGTTATTGGGCTAAATGACCTGATAATGATGAAAAAAAATACAGGTAGAAAACAAGATGAAGCAGATATCAGATATCTGGAGGTGAAACTTGGAAAAGAATAAAAAGGGTGGGTTTGAATATTATTTAACTAATGAGCAGATTGAAGATTATAATAATTGGCCAGTAGAGATGAGATTAAAATGGCTTTCAGAATTTAATGCACTAAGAAAATATTACCCAAAAGAGATAATAGAAAGTCATGAAAAATTCAGGAGTGGTGAATTGATGAGGTAGAAATAGACCTCAGTATTTCACCGTAGTCAAGGTCTGCCCCCACTATCAATAGAATGAATTATTCGCAAGTTATTGATTATCTTTATAGTTTAGAAAGATTTGGTATTCAATTAGGATTAGAAAGAATTACCAGATTGTTAGATATTTTAGGCAATCCGCATAAGGATTTGAAATATATTCATGTCACCGGAACGAATGGAAAAGGTTCTGTTGTAACTTTTATTGGAGAAATCTTAAAGACTGCCGGCTTTAAAGTCGGTATCTACACCTCTCCTCATTTTATATCATTTACAGAAAGAACGACGATTAACGGCATTCCCATCTCTGAAGATGATGTCGCACAAATAATCTCTGAAAAAATACTACCGGCAATAAAAATTCTTCCTCCGGATTTAACCCATCCTACTTACTTTGAAATAGCCACAGCGATTGCTTTAACATATTTTGCCTGGCAAAAGGTTGATTTTGCGGTATTAGAGGTGGGTCTGGGCGGAAGATTAGACGCAACTAATGTTGTTACACCTTTAGTCAGTGTCATTACTTCGATTGGATTAGAACATCAGGATGTTTTAGGGGAAACTTTAGAACAAATTGCTTATGAAAAGGCAGGAATAATAAAACAAAATGTGCCAGTAGTTAGTGCGGTAGCTCCACTAAAAGCCAGAGAAGTAATAAAAAAACTTGCCAAATCACAAAATTCAAAACTCTACCAGCTGGGTAAAGAGATAAAATTTAGCATAACCCAATATCCTGCCTCAACCTCAAATTATCAATTTAAAGTGCGTGGATTATTGGGAGAGTATTCAGAGTTACAAACTTCACTTTTAGGCCACCACCAGATAATTAACGCCACAACATCAATTGCTACAATAGAGATTTTAATAAAGCATTATGGACTTAAAATTACTCCTCAAGATATTAAAAAAGGTTTATTCGAAGCAAAAATTCGGGGTAGATTAGAACTCATAAAGAAAGATTCACTTAGCTTTTTATTAGATGGGGCACATAATCCTGCAGGTGTGATTGTTTTAAGAAAGGCACTTAAAGACTATTTTCCACACAGAAGATTAATTTTAATTATTGGAATCCTGAATGATAAAGATATAAAAACAATGATGAAAAAATTACTCTCTCATAATGAGCGTATTTCCCGCATAATTATTACTCACCCCAAAACAAATAGAGCGGCAGATACAAAAACAATATATCAAGAAGTAAGTAAATATACGGATAAAATTATAGTTATTCCTCCCGTCGAAGAAAGTATAAAATATGCCGCATCAATAGCCAGTTCAGTTGATTTAATTTGCATCACTGGTTCATTATACACTATTGCCGAGGCAATTGAGCTTTTGTAACTATTCCGTGCTTGTAACCGTTCACCGCAGAGACACAGAGAGGCAGAGAAAAAATTAAAATCTATCATCAGAGACAGAAATTTCCTTTTTTTGTGCATTTTGGGTCTTTCGTTATTTATTAATCTTTTAATACTTACTTTCGACTAACTGTTTTTAAGCATTTTTAAACACCGAAAAACGCGAAAAAAAGATATTTTCCTCTCTGTTTCTCTGCGTCTCTGCGTCTCTGCGGTAAAGGATTACCTGAACGGTTACCCGTGCCCTTTGTTCAGTGCTAATTGGTTTTAATTCTTTTTAAAGACACTTCCTTGCCTAATACCGCTATGATTTCAGGTAACTCAGGGCCGTGTATCTTACCAGTCAATGCCACTCTAATTGGCATAAATAATTCTTTACCTTTGACACCAATTTCTTTTCCTATATCTTTAATCACTGATGCTATCTTTTCTGGGGATAAATCATCTGTCTCTTCTAATTTTTTAGAGAAGTAATCTAATATTTGCGTTGCCTTCTCACCATTTAAAATCTCTTTTGTCTCATCATCGAAGATTATTTTTGAATTAAAAATGTAATCAACCTGGTCAGTAATTTCTGAGAGGCAATTTATGCGGTCTTTAACCAAATCCACGACTGCCTTAAGCCACTCAAAATCACCACAACAGGTGACACATCCTTTCTTTTTCAAATAAGGGATAGCCAATTTAGTCAATCTAACCAAATCAGCATTTCTAATGTAATTGCCATTCATCCAGTTTAACTTATCTATGTCAAAAATCGCCGGACTTTTGGTCACCCGTTCTAATGAAAAATCTTTGATGAGTTCATCTACAGAATAAATTTCTTTGTTTTGCTCAGCTGAAGACCAACCGCGCAGTGCCAGATAATTGACCAATGCCTCTGGTAAATAGCCCAGTTCTCGATAAGCCTCTGTGGATGTTGCCCCATGTCGTTTTGAGAATCTTGCCCCATCTGGTCCTAAAATCATTGGTAAATGTGCAAATTGTGGCAGGTCAAATCCAAATGTTTGATAGAGTAATATTTGTTTAGGGGTATTTGATAAATGGTCATCCCCACGAATGATATGGGTTATTTTCATTAAATAATCATCTATTACCACCGCGAAGTTGTATGCCGCAACACCATCAGAGCGAATAATGACAAAGTCATGCAGGATTTCTGAAGAAAATTCTACATCCCCTCGAATTAAATCCTGGACGACAATCATCTCGTTTATTTCCGGGATTTTAAATCGAATGACGGGTTTTCTGCCTGCGTCTGTTAATTGTTGTCTTTGTGATGTGGTTAAATTTCTACACCTACCATCATATCCGTGTATTCCTTGTTTTCTTTTTGCCTCCAGTTCTTCCTCAGTGCAATAACAATAATATGCCCTGTCTTCTTGCAAGAGTTTATCCGCATATTCTTGATAAATTTTTAATCTTTCTCGCTGGCGATACGGGGCATACTCGCCACCGACTTCAGGACCTTCATCCCAATCAAGCCCAAGCCATTTCAACGAACTAATAATTGTTCCTTCAGAGGCTTGTGCGGACCTCTCTAAATCCGTATCTTCAATTCTTAAGATAAATTTACCCTTGTGGTGTCTGGCAAATAGCCAGTTAAATAATGCTGTGCGGACACCACCTAAATGGAGATAACCTGTTGGACTGGGTGCAAATCTTACCCTAACCTTCTGTTCCATAGCCTATTTTTACCACACTTACTACGGCTACACAGGCAATTGCCTCTTTTTCACCAATGATACCGAGTCCTTTAGTCGTAGTAGCTTTGATATTTACCTCCTCTTCCTCAACATTAACCACTTTAACCACATTCTTTTTCATCTGGTCAATGTATGGAGACAATTGCGGTTCTTGAGCGATAATGGAGGCATCAATATTATTTATAATAAAATTTTTCTCCGTGACTATTTTATAAACTCTTTCTAACAAGGTAATGCTGGAAATTCCCATTAATTCAGGTTTGCCTACACCGAATGTTCTGCCAATATCTCCCTGCCCCACACTGCCTAATAAGGCATCAATAATTGCATGGATTAGAACATCGGCATCCGAATCGCCTTCTAATCCCTTTTCATAAGGAATTTCTACCCCACCTAAGAGCAATTTCCTACCTTTGACTAATTTATGAATATCAATTCCAATTCCAACTCGCATTTTTTATCTTCCTTGAAAATAATCCGCAAGATTTTACCGCAGATTCTCCTGAAAATAGGTTATGGGACGCAGATTTTCGCAGATGAACAGGATTAAAATTAATTTTTTATTATTGTATTTCTATAGTTATTTCCTTAGAGTCTCTTGATGTTTTTATAGTGCCTTAGTAGTTTTTCTTTAAAATCTTGTAAATCCTGTAAATCTGCGTCCCATTAATTTTCATCGTCCTCTGTGTCCATCTGCGAAGAAAAATCTTGCCTCCCATTACCCTTTTTCTATCTTAAACAAGCTCAGGGTGCCGTTCTGGTTGGCGGTGAGGATTAGGAGATTGCCACTTTTATCCTCAGTGAGGCTTATACCCATCGGTATCCATAAAAGATGGATACACTGAATCTCTTTGCCGCTGGCTACATCCCATAGCCTGAGGGTATTATCACTTGATGCCGAGAGGACGCTTTTGCCATCTATAGAGAAGGCACAACTCAACACCGCATCCGTATGTCCTGAGAACTGCCGCATCTCTTTGCCGCTGGCTACATTCCATAGCCTGAGGGTCCTATCCCTTGATGCCGAGAGGATGCTTTTGCCGTCGCCAGAGAAGGCACAACTCAACACCTCAGCCCTATGTCCTGAGAACTGCTGTATCTCTTTGCCGCTGGCTACATCCCATAGCCTGAGGGTCCTATCCCTTGATGCCGAGAGGATGCTTTTACCATCCGGAGAGAAGGCACAACTTAACACCGCATCCGTATGTCCTGAGAACTGGCGCATCTCTTTGCCGCTGGCTACATCCCATAGCCTGAGGGTATTATCCCTTGATGCCGAGAGGATGCTTTTGGCGTCGTTAGAGAAAGCACAACTCCACACATCATCCGTATGTCCTGAGAACTGGCGCATCTCTTTGCCGCTGGCTACATCCCATAGCCTGAGGGTGCTATCACTTGATGAAGAGAGGATGCTTTTGCCGTCATCAGAGAAGGCACAACTCAACACCCCAGCCGTATGTCCTGAGAACTGCCTCATCTCTTTACCACTGGCTACATCCCATAGCCTGAGGGTCTTATCCCTTGATGCCGAGAGGATGCTTTTGCCGTCGCCAGAGAAGGCACAACTAAACACCACATCCGTATGTCCTGAGAACTGCCTCATCTCTTTACCACTGGCTACATCCCATAGCCTGAGGGTTCTATCACTTGATGCCGAAAGGATACTTTTGCCATCGCCAGAGAAGGCACAACTCAACACATCATCCGTATGTCCTGAGAACTGGCGCATCTCTTTGCCTCTGGCTACATCCCATAGCCTGAGGGTTCTATCCCTTGATGCCGAAAGGATACTTTTGCCATCGCCAGAGAAGGCACAACTCAACACATCATCCGTATGTCCTAAGAACTTCCGCATCTCTTTGCCTCTGGCTACATCCCATAGCCTGAGGGTCTTATCACTTGATGCCGAGAGGATGCTTTTGCCATCGCCAGAGAAGGCACAACTCAACACCGCAGCCGTATGTCCTGAGAACTGGCGCATCTCTTTGCCTCTGGCTACATCCCATAGCCTGAGGGTTCTATCCCTTGATGCCGAGAGGATGCTTTTGCCGTCGCCAGAGAAGGCACAACTCAACACCGCATCCGTATGTCCTGAGAACTTCCGCAGCTCTTTGCCGCTGGCTACATCCCATAGCCTGAGGGTTCTATCCCTTGATGCCGAGAGGATGCTTTTGCCGTCGCCAGAGAAGGCACAACTCAACACCGCATCCGTATGTCCTGAGAACTTCCGCAGCTCTTTGCCGCTGGCTACATCCCATAGCCTGAGGGTTCTATCCCTTGATGCCGAGAGGATGCTTTTGCCGTCGCCAGAGAAGGCACAACTCAACACCGCATCCGTATGTCCTGAGAACTTCCGCAGCTCTTTGCCGCTGGCTACATCCCATAGCCTGAGGGTCTTATCACTTGATGCCGAGAGGATGCTTTTGCCGTCCGGGGAGAAGACACAACCCGTCACCACATTATCATGTTTCAGGTTAGGTGAGCCAAAGAAACCTTGAAGGGACTTACCTACATTCGTTGAGTAATATCCAAAGTTTTTGTCCTCAGGATGGTATCCTTGGGTATCAAGACAAAGGACATTAGAATAGAAGAGAGAAGACTCATCCCGCCATTTCCTTTGCCAGGCATCAATCATCTCCTTTTGGACTATCTTCTCTAATAAGTTCATTCGTAGATTGAGCAATTCAGAGGAGGTATCAAAGAAATTTTTAGCCGGGATGTAGGTTTCCAGCAATGTATTTCTGGATAGCCTGGATGAGCCATCAAAATGCCTTAAGGCATCATTTAATACCCCTTTATCTTCACTCATAAGGACATCACTCATGGTTTTATATACCCATTCAGGTCTTTTCTTGCTTATCTCTTTTTCTTTTTCTTTTTGCGGTTTTATAGTTTGAAGTTTTTCCAGCTCCTCTTTCTCTATCCTTTCCATGCCGCATAAACAGCGGTATAAAAGTGAGGTATGGGCTAAATCCTTACCGTTTTTAAGCCCTGCAATGATACTATATCCTATCTCCCTATCCTTTTCAGAGGCAATAGAGAGGGTCTCAAGTCGATGGTCGATGTCTATCCGAGCAACCCCTTTAATGTCTATCCCTTTATTTATTGTTATCCATCTGGCGGCGAGAAATTCCATTACTGTAGAATGGAGGAAGGTTAACTCTTCATAGCCTGAAGGGATGAGGAGTTGGGTATTAATGAGTTCCGTAATCCAGTCATCTGCATCTTTCACCTCACTTTTCTCAATCTCGGCTTTGATAGTAGTCCGGTTGATGTCTCTACGAGGGGAGCCGCTTACCGATTCATAGAGGCATTGGTAGGATAGAGAAGAGAGGCAATCATATTGTTTTGCCGCCTCAGGTTTTTTTAACAGTGAATCTGGCTTTTTGGCTTCAATGAAGAATTCCCTTATCCTCTCAGGATATTCAAATTCCCTAAATTTTATTCTCTCCCATATTCGTAAGAGGAAGAACTTAACGAGGATATCGAACATTACATATCTTCTTTCAATTTTCTCAAAAAACTGATAATATATCATCAGCAGGATAGCGGTAAGTGGTGTGCCGGCAATTCTTTTTACCACCTCTTCCCTCCAGACAACCTCATCAAATCTTTTATAAAGTTCTGTCTCTTCACCATAAAAGCCTTTAACTAATTGCCGTAGTTGTTCTGTATCAAGTGAGGCAACCGTAAATATGGGGATATCATCGGTGTGGTAAACATCCTCAATCTTTCTTGAGGTAAGGAAGAGTTTATTTTTGTCCTGCTCTTTAATTTCTTTCATCAGGTTTTTTATTATATCCATTATTATCTTGCGGTTTTCTAATGATGCTTCATCAAACCCATCCACATATAGGGCTAATGAATTATTTTCCCATTTTTGTAGGGCTTCATTTGTTGCTGTTTGCAAGGCAACTTCTTCATCTACAGTCAAGGTTTCCGGCTCTCTTTTAGGGAATAGGAAGCCAGAGAGGAGGTATGCTATGGCAGAAGACCGCTCATATCTTGCCGATTCAGGTTTATGACCCATCCTTTCACACCATTTGCCAAAGTCTGGCAGTTCCCTGCAGGGCACAAAGATAGGTGTCTTTTCATCCTTGAAGGTAGAATGGGTAAAATAATGCAGGATAGTGGTCTTGCCTGCACCGGGAATGCCATAGATAAATCCTTTGTTAAATGTTTCAAATACCTCTTTGGCGGTATATGAGGTCTTTTCCTTTTCCTTCTCTTCCTCATATTTTCCCTTTACCTCTATACTCAATCCTCTGGGTAGGAAACCAGCTCTTTTGGACACACCTGTTTTTTGAGTAAGGGTTATATCTATGTTAAGATTGATAAAGTTTTGCTCAATGTCAATAGAGGGATACAATCCTGCCAGCACCGGGATAGTTTTTGATTTATCTTTAAGGGCTTGTAGTTTTGCCTCAAAGTCAGATAGCCTTGCTTCCTGTGGCAGGAAGAGGCGATGGAGGAAGACTTTTTGGGTTTGGGTAAATCCTTTTAGATGGAACTCGCCTAAGGGGACGGAACTGATATTATTTGGTTTAAGCTGGGCTTGTAATCCCTGAAATAAGGCATCGGTAACGATTAATTCATCCTGCATTGCCTCTTTCTCTATTCTAAATGTTCGTATAGCCTCAGAGCCGGTTAAATCTATCTTCTTGCCTTTTTCATCAAGCCAAAATTGGCAATAACCCAGATGTGCAATCATCCGCAATAGAACCTTGAAGCCAAACTTATCTTTTATCTGCCGCTCCCGAAACAAGGCAAGCATCACCTGGGTAAGTTCCTGCGTCTTATTTGAGTCGCCAAAAAACAGCACCCCATCACCGATAGACCTTATCCATTCAAAGCCATAATCTTCAACAACTTCTTTGGATTTCTGGTAATAGTAATCAAGGAATTGTTGGGTGTAGGAATGACCCAGTCTTTCAGATTGAGGAGTGAAATTGACAATATCTATGAGGCAGAGGATACCACATCCCTGTGCGGTATTAATCTTAAAATCAAAACTACCGCCTGTGCGTCTTGAGAATAAATCCGGTGCCTCTCTGGCAATCCGAACAAAGCCTGTATCCTGAACCCAGAAGATAAAGTTATGGTTATACTCTGCTAACACATCCCGTGAGAGATTCAGGTTGCTTAGTGCGTCGGTCGGAGCATCATCCCAGCCGTAGAAAGAGACTACCGCAGGCGGGTCAGTAGGTAGCTTGTTGTCTCTAAGTAGCTGTAATGGGTCTGGGTTATCTGAGGTGATGTAGAACTCGTGGAATGACAAGAAGGGTAATTTTTGGTTGTGTCTCTCTTCTTTAATTCTCTCAATGATTCGCTTTGGGACTTCTTCCTGATTATAGACAGCGAGGACAAACTTACAGGTTTTAGCAACATCTATAAGAGTATAGAGCCTATTAAATTCTTCTTCAAATTGACTAATCTTTCCGTTCATAAAATGTCCTTAACGATGGGGTGCACATCAATCCATAAATCATCGTTACGATATTCTAATAGAGCCAGGTTATGGAGTAGTTCGCGGACAACAGGTTCATTTGTTCCCTGTTTCTTCTCACCTTTATGAACCCTCCTTCTGGCTAAAATTAACTATATCACAATATTCATCTATTGTCAATAAACTTTGTGCGACCTTCGACAAGCTCAGGGTCACATAGTAAGCCTGCCAAGCCATTTTTTTAACCTGTGCAATCAATAATTCACCACGGAGACACAGAGGCACAGAGAAAAATTAACAGACAAGTCTCTTGAGGCCGTCTTTTAAAACAGGCACATTAAAATTCATAATAAGACCAATTTTAATCCCGGACAATCGTAAATAAGTCAACAGTTGTGCAGTATGAATTGGTAGTATGTCCTCGACTACTTTAATCTCAAGAATAACCTTTTCTTCGACTACAATATCAATTCGATACCCACAGTCAAGTTTGATTCCTTTGTATTCAAGAGGAAGAGGTCTTTGCCGTTCAAATTTCAAACCACTTAAATGAAGCTCGTGACAAAGGCATTCTTCATAAGCTGATTCCAATAGACCAGGCCCCAAATACCGATGAACTTCTATTGCCGCTCCAATTATTTGCTCTGTAAGTTCTTTTTCTAAAATCATTACTCCGTGCCTCCGTGTCTCTGTGGTGATTGCACAGGTCGAATCCCTTTATTTCCCCTTATTTTTCTATCCTTTAATATTGCCTTTGCGACTAATAGGTCATAAGGTACGGTAATTTTGATGTTCTCATAGTCTCCTTTTACCCATTTTACCTTCCCGCCCAATCGTCTAATTAATAAGGCATCATCTGTGGCATAAAAATTATCCTGATATGCCTTTTCGTAAGCATCTCTGATTAAATCATATTTAAAGACCTGTGGTGTTTGAATCATCACTAAACTATCTCTATCCCAGGTTTCTTCAATCCACTCACCACCATTTATTGATTTAATCGTATCTACTGGCGTAACACCAGGTATCGCTCCGCCTGTCTGTCTTGCCTCAGCAATAGTTTCATCTATTAACCGCTGGGTAATAAATGGTCTGGCTCCATCATGAATAAGAACTAATTCTGTCTCAGGAAGAACTTTTCTTAATCCATTATAGACCGAATCCTGTCGCTGTTCCCCGCCCGGGATAACCTCAGTTACCTTTATAAACCTATATTTTTCTACAATCTCTCGCTGAGTATAGGCAATATCATCTTGTGGAACAACGAGTATAATGTAATCAATAGACATTGATTCAGATAAAATTTTTAAAGGATAGTAAATCAATGGATGATTGTTAATCATAATAAATGATTTAGGTATTTGGCTACTCATTCTTTCGCCTTTACCTGCGGCAACCAGGATAGCACAAATCTTCATTATCTTCTCCTTTTATTTGGTAATTGGTAACTGGTAATTGGTAACCTGGTTAAATATCGCAAAAATTCGGTGGTGTCTGAAAATAACTCTAATAGTGAAATCTATGCAGATTTGGTGTCCAAAAGGGGATAAGGAGATAAAAGGAGATATGGAGATTATTCATTGTAATTTGCAAAATTTTAGAATGAATTTATCTCCTAATCTCCATAATCCCCATATCTCCTTTTCTTACACTATTTCAACCTTTATGCTATATTAAGACACCACCAAAAATTCGATAAATTTGTCGATTTTATCGAAATCTCTTTATCAACCATTTTTCAAAAACCGGGTCAGCTATTTTGTATATTCCTCTTGTTATAACTGTTTTAAAGTAAATCCCATTAGTTTAGCACCTGTTTACTGTAATAAGTCAGTTATTTGGGGGAATGAAAATAGTAGGCAAGTAGGTAGTAGGGAAGTAGGAAAGGGATAAAGGATGTGCACGGTATTCCTCTTCTGGGGACAATGTCTCCCCCTTTCCTACTCTCCTACTCTCCTACTTCCTACTTTCAGGAGAATCCCCCATTTCACTGACCCATTATTGTTTACCGTAGTTAAATATCGTAATTAAATATCAAATATAACCTGCGTTCTAAAATATCCTTCTTTTTCTTCTATTTTTAATTGATGGTAGGTTACGGTTTTAATTTCCCGCAATAGTTCATGTCGATTTGGGTCATATAGTTCTCCAGATGCCTTTGCTTTAAGAGAAGTAGTCCCAATTTCCTTGATACTAAATTTCTTAAGTATTAAATTCCCGACAGTATGATTATACAACAATTCGCTTAAAAAGGCAACTAAAATTTCCTCAAGGTCATTTCCTGAAACCTTAATGTCCACAGTTTTTGTGGGATTAACTTGATTTAAGTCCACAACTAAGATGCTAAACATTCCGTAGGCAGTATTCGCAAAGGCTTGTTTAAGTGTTTTTCCGTAGCCAATGATGCCAATATCTGCGGTATGTTCAAAGATGTCAAATCGTTTCATTCTCTTTCCTCTATCAATTAAAGAATACTATTTTAATTGAGATTTGTCAATATTTTTTTAAGAACCCCTCCAAAAAAAACTTGACATAAAAGATTAAGTTGGTATAATATATAATATGTTTAATAAAAAATTATGGCTGATTTATATTATTTGTGGAATTTTACTGGGTTGTGGACAACCAAAAGAGGATAAATCTATCTTCAAAAGCCGATTATCTGCTGATGTAACTACATTAGACCCGGCTTTAGTCGTTGATGTTTCAGGGGGGATGTTAACGGCTAAATTATTCAATGGACTGGTAAAATACAATGAAAAAATGGAAATAGTTCCTGATATTGCTGAAGGCTGGGAAATCTCAAAAGATGGAAAGACATATACATTTTATTTAAAAAAAGGGGTGAAATTTACTAATGGTCGTGAGGTCGAGTCCTCTGACTTTAAATATTCTATTCAACGAGTTTTAAACCTAAAAACAAAATCCCCTCGCACCTGGGTATTTGATAAAATATCAGGAGCAAAAGAGTGTCTGACAGGAACAACAACTGAGTGCTCAGGATTAGTTATAAAGGATAAATGGACACTCCAGATAATTCTTGAAGAGGCATTTGCACCTTTTTTAGGATTTTTAGCGATGCCAACGGCGTATGTTGTGCCAAAAGAAGATGTTGAAAAATGGGGTGATGACTTCTCAAAATATGTAGTTGGCACAGGCCCTTTTAAATTGGAAAAATGGGTCAATGATGAAAAAATAGTCTTCGTGGCAAATCCGGATTATTTTGAGACAAAACCAAAGGTAAAAAGATTAGAATATCGCATCATACCAGAGGAATTAACTGCGTGGGCAGAATTTGAATCTAAAAAATTAGATGCAATAGCTATCCCAACAGCCGTATTTGACCAGGTAATCACTGACCCGCAATGGCAAAAATACATCGTCAGTCAATCGGGAATGAATGTTTATTATTTAGGGCTAAACTGCCAGAAACCACTTTTTGATAAGGTAGAGGTGCGACAGGCTCTAAACTATGCCATTAATAAAGAGATAATTTTAAATACCGTCCTAAAAAATCGGGGAATTATTTCGCATGGTCCAATACCTCCGATAATTCAAGGTTACTCAAATAATCTTAAACCTTATGAATACAATCCTCAAAAAGCAAAAGAATTATTGACTCAGGCTGGATATCCAGATGGCTTTTCAATGAAAATATACCAGAAAAGTAGTCGTGAGGTGTTAGAGATTACGGAAATATTACAGGCTCAATTAAAAGAAGCAGGAATAAAGGTAGAAATTGTGCAACTTGAGTGGAGCACTTTAAAAGAGATGATTAATGAAGGAAAAACTGATGCCTTTTATCTTGCCTGGATTGCCGATTATCCAGATGCAGAAAATTTCTTGACCCCACTTTTTCATTCAAAAAACTTTGGGAGTGGTGGAAATCGTGCATTTTATAAAAATCAAGCAGTTGATGAATTAATCGAACAGGCTCAACAAACTACTGATTTAGATGAAAGGATAAAATTATACCAACAAATTGAAACTAAAATTCATAAAGACTGTCCCTGGGTATTTCTTTGGCATCAAAAGGAATTTAGCCTTCATCAACCCTGGATAAAAGGCTACAAATCCTATCCAATTTGCAATGCAGATAAAGGAACCTCAATATCACGAAATTAAAAGCGAGTAATGGGTAACTAATTACCAGTTACTAAAGAAGGAGGAAAGAATAAAAAATGGGTAAAAAGTATTATCTGATGTCGCCAGGACCTACCTCAGTTCCACCAGAGGTAAGTTTAGCTGAGGCAAAACCGATTCTTCACCATCGGACAAAGGACTTTGAAGCGGTGCTTGGTAAGGTAAATGAGGAGATAAAATATCTATTCCAGACACAAAATGATGTTTTTACCTTTGCTTCATCAGGAACAGGGGCAATGGAATCAGCCGTGGCAAATCTGCTCTGTGCCGGTGATACTGCTCTGGTTGTTCGAGGTGGAAAATTCGGTGAACGGTGGGGAAATATCTGTAAGGCTTATGGTGTTAATTTTATTCCTTTAGACATAGAATGGGGTTGTGCGGTTAGCGCCAATGAGATTGAGGCTAAATTAAAGGAGAACCCAAATATAAAGGCGGTATTTACTACCCTGTGTGAGACCTCTACGGCAACCCTTATGCCGATTAAAGAAATTGGTGAGGTAGTTGCCAAAACTACTGCGTGTCTGGTGGTAGATGCGGTTAGCGGTCTGGGCGTGGATGAATTCAGGATGGATGAGTGGAATGTCGATGTCGCCGCAGTTGGCTCTCAAAAGGGCTTGATGATTCCACCAGGATTGGCTTTTGCCGCAGTTAGCCCCAGGGCAATGGCAATGAGTAAAACTTCGACCTTACCTAAATTCTATTTCTCTTTTGCGGCGTATAAAAAAGGATTGGAATCTGGTGAACCGCCTTATACCCCTCCTGTTTCTTTGATTTATGCCTTGCGACAGGCACTTGATATGATTAAACAGGAAACTATAGAAAAGGTATGGCAAAGACATGCCATTTTGGCACAAGCTACCCGCGCCGGAATTACAGCATTAGGCTTACGACTCCTATCAAAAAGCCCGGCAAATGGACTGACGGCGGCTTTTGGACCTGGAGAAGATGACGGCGGGATTATTGTTAAAAAATATAGCCAATTAGGGATAACCGTAGCCGGCGGTCAGGACCATCTCAAAGGAAAAATATTTAGAGTTGCTCACATGGGTTATGCAGAGATGTTTGATGTCATCATGGCTATCTCTGCCTTAGAAATGATATTAATGGACATAGGCTATAAATTTGAGATTGGTGCCGGGGTAAAAGCCGCTGAGGAGGCACTTCAAAAACTATCTGGTTAGACTAAAAGAGATTAGACCACGAAGAACACGAAGTGAAATTTGATGAAATATCTAATGAAGTTAGCAAATATTAAAGTTGGCTTGTTATGTTGATAAATTTCAATGTAGAAAGATTGAAAGAAGGCATAAAAAGATTTGTTCTGTAACATCTCCCTGCCCTTCGTGCTCTTCGTGGTGAATAGTTACCAAAAGGATTAAAAATCAGTGTTTCATCCGTGTCTATCTATGGCTGAATAATTACGATTTATTTTACATTTTTCTTTGTGTCTGTGCGTCTTTGTGTGATTATTATCCTTCTGAAAATATCCACATAGGGAGTTAAAAGATGCAAATGAACAAAAGGTTAATATGGGTTAATCTTATTTTAATAATCTTGTTATCCAGTGGCTGTGTCGCACTACCTCATAAGCCTACTCCTAAAACCCCACAAGAGATAGCCAGAGCATTAGAACAGGAGAATTTTGACCTGGCTACGGCATACAACAAAGCCGGGATGTTGGAAGAAGCATTATATTTCTCTAAGGAGGTATTGAAGTTAAATCCACAACATCAACAGGCTCAGGAGCTTCGAGATAAGATATTAGATGAATTAAAAAAGGAGAAAACACCACCTACACCTGAAGAACCAAAACAAGAACCTTTACCCTCTTTAAAAGAGATTCAGCCGCTTCCCGCTAAAGAAATATCGCCTCTAAAAGAAAAAGAGGCTATTGCTGAAATTGAGGGATTACCTGAAAAGGAAGTAAAGTTAGAGATAAAAAAAGTGCCGACACAAAAACCTCCTGCGGTGCCCGAGTTACCTTTTTTTGAATTTGCTAAAGAATTACGCACAAAAAGGTTATATGCGGATGCTATTACAGAACTCTCAAATATATTAAACGATTATCCAAATACTCCTTTAAGAGAAAAGATAGATTTTGAATTAGCCAATAATTATTTTGACCAGGCTCAATACGATAAGGCGTTAAATCTTTTCTCTCAAATTATGACACAAAAAAAAGACCTTCAATATGATGCTCAATTAATGCTTGCAAAATGTTATGAAAAAACAGGAGACCATGAAAAAGCAAAGATAGAATATCTAAGATTGATTAAGCGTTTGAATATTCTTACACTTCCTAAAATAGAAGAAGTAAGTAAAGAAGTTACGGCATTAAAATCTATTTTAGACAAAACTACACCGCTTCCCCAAAAAAAGGAAGATTTAGAAGCAGAAGCTCATTTTGGTGTTGGGAATGTGTCTCGTGCAAGAAGGGAATATCGCCAGGCATTAGTCGAATATGATAATACAATAAAAAAATCTCCAAAATCTCCAGTCTCGGCAGATGCGGCTTTTTATATTGCGGATATTTATGATAATGTCATAGAACTCAGGGATTATGAGCAGGCAGTAAATGCCTACACTCGAGTCATATCGGACTATCCAGACAGCAAATGGATAGATAGAGCTAAAGAGCGGAAAAAATATTTGATAGATAATTATCTATAGTAGTTATTAACGAAAATTTCTCATAGAACAGATATAGCAACAGGGTTGATGGTTTATAGTTTATAGTTTCATAGACTATCAACTATCAACTATCAACCATAGACTATCAACAATACTAATGTGAACTTTTGATTAATACTTACTATATAAGCGTTCCTGTGTCCGCTTTCAGCCGTCAGTATTTAGATACAGGATGATATACATCTTGTATCTTGCATCTCCTGACTGCTGATACCTGATGGCTGAACGCTTACACAAAACTAATCATGTCCCACAATTTTTACTGGACACCGTGAAGAGTGATAATTCACAATTCACAATTGACAATTCACCATTCACCATTTTAAGGAGATTTAGGGAAGAAATTGTGAATGGTGAATTGTGAATGAATGTAACATTGTCCACTAAAACTTATGGGTAAAGATAAGTACAGAAGCCTCTCGGATAAAAATAGGAAGTAAGAAATGGGAAATAGGAAGTAAATAAAACAAAATTCCTACTCTCTACTCTCTACTTAAAAAGTGGGGGGTGAAGGAAAAATTTGCGGTGTGCGAAGGCTAATAAAATTACCGCTTAATTTTATCCGAGAGCGTTCTTACACAAAAAGGGGGTATTAAAATGAAGAAAAAAACAGGTGCACAAGAACATACTATTATTATCAGCACAATATTAGGCAGTATCCTCGTGTTTGTGCTGGGGTTCTTTTTGGGACGAGCCTGGGTATTGATGCCACAGGAGAAAATGACTAAAGTTAAAAAAACTACTCCTGTGGTCAGTGAGCAAAAAGAGGAAGAATTTGAAGATACCTTATCCCAACTTCGAGAACAAAAAAGAATGATTGAAGAATTGGAAAAACAAGAAACCCAAAAAATTGAAGAGGGAAAACGAAAAAAGGAATCGGAATTGAGGTTAGCTCAATTAAGAGAAAAAAAGAAACAAGAACAACAAGAAAAGGAGTTAGCTAAAAAGGGAGAGAAAGAAAAACTGCTTGCGGACCAAAAAGAAAAAGAAAGATTAGCCAAACTTGCCCAGGAAAAAGAATTAGCTATGAAAGAAGAAGAAGAACAAAAACGCAGATTACAGAAAGAACTAAAAAGAAAACAAGAGGTTGAAAAGAAGGCACTTGAGGCTAAACAAAAAGCAATTAAGGAACAAAAACCACAACCACCAGTTGAAGAAAAAGAAACTCCTTCTTCTCCTTCTCAAGAAGAATTTACAATTCAACTGCAATCCTCACAAAATAGAGAACGGGTTGAAGAATTACTCACAGAATTAAGAAATAGAGGCTATTTAGCCTATGCCATCCAGGTTGACCTCAAAGAAAAAGGCATCTGGTATCGAATTAGACTTGGGAAATACAATAGCCGTGAAGAGGCGTTGAACGAAGCGGAGAAATTAAAAAATAAAGGCGTCATCAGTAACTACTTGATTACTAAGAGGTAAATAGGAATTTGTTTCTATGCCTTCCTGAATAACCGAATTAAGAAAATCATTCCCATCATACCGAGAATAATGTTAGGTATCCACATCGCTAAAAGAGGCATAAGTAATCCTTTTTCTGCTAAATTTTCATTTAGTTTTAGCAGAAGATAATAGATAAAGACAATTAAAATACATGTGCCAAATCCAATCGATTTCTCTTTATGTTTAACCATTAGACCTAATGGAACTCCAATAAGGATAAATGCCAAACAGCCAAATGGCATGGCGATATGTTTACCCAATTCAATGAGTAAAGGTTGGAGATTTAAGTTTAATTCTTTGTATCTTTTTATCTCTTCTTTTAATTCCACGATGGTCATTGCCTCAATACTCTTGGGGAGATTTTGGTTTATTTTATTCTCATTTGCGGCTAAATTAATTGTATGAACATCAAAGGCTAATATATGATATTTAGAAGGGTCTTTATCATCAACATGATGAATAACTCCATCTTGCAGTCTTAAGATTACCCCTTTGTTAGTTTTTGAGTATATCGCCATTTTAGCGAAGATAGCTTCTTTAGGCACACCTAACTCACCACCATATTCACAGATGTAAATACCTTTCAACCGTTGTTTTTCTTTATCTAACTTATCAATAAAAAGTTCCCTTTGCCCAATTTTAATAAATCTTTTTTCCTCAAGGTAGCTAGATGGCTGTTGCAGAAGTAACTCTGATTGAATTTTTTCAATTGTGAAATTAGTCCAGGGTAATAAAGTCTCTGCAATAATTAATGTGATGAGGCTAAAAAGTATTCCGGAGATAATCATCCAGATAATTGAAGAAATGAGGCTTATGCCACTTGCCCACATAGCCGTAATCTCATTTTCTGCTTTAAGTTTTCCCCAGGTAATTGTTGTTGCCATAAGAAGAGCGATTGGGAGAGAAATATTAAAAGTAGCCGGGATATAGCATAAGAAAAGTTCAATAATCAAAATTCCAGGAATTTGTTTTGTAATTATCAATTCACTTGATTTGAATATCTCGCTCAAGAAAAAAATGAATGTAAAAAGACACATCCCAAAGAAAAAAGGGAAGATATGCTCTCTTAAAATGTAGCGATGAATGATTTTCATAAGTAAATTATAGCATAAAAATAGTCAAAAGTCTATAATTTTCTGTAAGCATCGGTTGTGTAAAAAGATATAAAGATATTTTTTCTCCGTGATTCACCGGTGTCCCTTCCCTTTGTATTTCATTTCACAACATCCCAGAGATGTAGGTAAGTTTCAATTACTACCTATTGACAAAAATCCTCTGGTATGGTATCATATCAAGTAATCGTTCAGGTGTAAGTAAGGGAAAATGGAAAAGTAGGGAAAAAGGGGAAAAATATTAAAGAATTTCATTTCAAATTTTTGGAGTTCTCAATTCCTGAAGCTGTCAGGAACAGGTTTATTGAGGATTGTGTGCTTTGTCAGTATCACAGAATCGAAGAGCAAGCGAATCGTCTATAGCAGTTATTAGTCAAAATTTTACTCAGGGGGGATAAGTAAAAAATCCCAAATCCCAAGCACCAAATCTCAAATAAGCACCAAATTCCACATACCAAAAAGCGAATTAGAGATTAGTGAATTAGAGATTAGATTTTACTAATTCGCTAATTCGCTTAATTCACTAATTCACTAAATGGAATTTGGAATTTGTGATTTGGAATTTCATAGCCATATTTGGGGCAAATTTCGATTAATAAGTGCTATAAATCGGGGACTCCGTTTAAAAAAAGGAACTTATTTTTGCAAAAACTATAATGCGGGAACGACCAGAACAACTTTCAAATTCCTATACATAAAAATAAATCTCCCATTTTTCCATTATTTCCCCTTTTCCCTTAATTACACCTTGAACGGTTACAATTAAGAGGAACTGTTGTCACTGTTATTATTGCATTTCCTGTGAGGTAGGTAGGTTGAGAATGATTGAGTTTATTGAAAAACTATTAAGATGGATATCACTACCAAAGGTTAAGATACAACAAAATCAGGTAGTCTTTAAAGGAAGAAATATCCTCTTTGTAAAAAAATGGTGTTTAGACTTCTTGTTTTGTGGCATCTTCCTCTCCTTGCTATTTATGGGTAGATATTGTTGGTTTCACTCTTTTTTATGTCTCTTAGTTTTGACATCGCCTTCTTTCATCCTTTTCTGTATTCTCTTTGCCTTTTTATTCGCTGGCTTTTCCTTTGATGACCAAAAGAGAGAGATAGTTAGATCTAAGGGTATGAGCATCCCTTATGAGAAGGTGAAGGGTATTTATATAACCGAGGTTGGAAAACTATTAAGGGTTAGTATTAAAGAGAAGGGGTTGTTAAAAGAGAGCTCTCTTGCTGAGGCATTATCTATAGAGGATAAACAAAGATTGATGGAGGAATTGGATAAAAGATTTCCTCCTGAAATACTTCATGAAAGAAGGTTTTTTATTTGGAGATTTCCAGCACAGACGATGATGCTTTTGATTCTTTTTATATCTTCAATCTACATCTTTTATGTATACCAGGAATGTCCGCAGGTTAGAATAATTCCAAAGAAAAGGGGCTGGGAAATTTCTCAACCTACGAAAGAAAACAGGTATAATCTAAGAGGAATTGCCTTTTCACTTCCTGAAGGCTTTAAGTTTGTGAAAGCAAAAAATGGAAGACTTTTCTTTAAGAATAAGGAAACAGGGATTGTAGTTGATTCTGGCTTTTATAAATCACTTCCTTCAGCTCTCTCTTTAGAACTTTATTACTTTACTGGAATAAAAGAGAGTTATGGTCTATATCAAGCAGTTTACTACGCCCGCTTTGGGATAATACCCTTAGTTTTAAAGGCTATTAGGTTAAGTGGCAGGAAAAAGGTAGAGATTTATGAGATTGAAGAAGAGGTGTTTAAGGGATTCATTATGAGGTGTCTCCAGGATAAAAGATGGGTGGCAGATATCCTTCTAAAGAATAAAAAGAAAGGATGGGAGATAAATTTTATGATTTCAAGTTCAAAAAGGATAGAAGAAGATGACTTAAAAACAATTGTAGCTGTTGCTAATGTCACAAGTTCATTACCCGTCCTGTCTTTAAACTCTACTCGCCCGAAGTAGAACTTGTCTTCGCTCAGCTCCATTTAGCCCGGGGCAACACCACTCAAGCCAAATCATACGCCGAATCCGCCCACACCAAAGCCAAATCTATGCACTACCATAGCGTTTTCTAAGTAGATATAACATATCATCTCTGTGGTGAACGATTACTAATTTTTCTTGACATTGTCATATAAATGTCTTATAATTGTAATATGATAGTTTTTGACTCCTCAACAATCATTCTCCTTGCTAAGATAGAGATTTTAGATGCATTTCTCTTAAATTTCCAGGACAGAACTTTAGTTACTCCAAAAGTAACTATTCAGCACAATTATTCGATCTGTGCGGTTAGAAGAGAAACCTCCCCGCATTAAGGTTAAAGACGTACTCTCCCTTCTCCGCCGCTGGCGGGGGATTAAGGATGTGAAAATCTTCTCAACT